>JAKBQK010000277.1 GCA_021835265.1 Thermoplasmata archaeon | reverse complement strand
TCAAGTAAATGCAGATGCAGATTGGGTAAACTTTAAACTGGATAGAGCAAACAAAATTATTAACGATTATGGGAATGACATAAAATCTCTAATCAAGGATGCAATGGATGGAAAAGAGAATCTTGGTGATATTTCAAAAGAATTTAGTAGCATAATTGAAAATGCTGTAAAAACCTTTGTGAACGAAAAGCTTTCATCTTCTATGGATAAGCCTAGAAATGATCTTAGGGCAGACGTATTTCCGGTAAAGACAGAAATAGATGGAGAACTTGTAAACGTGATGATTTCGTTCATTTCCATGTCCGCCTCATTGAGACGAAACCTTGAATATGTAAAAGCAACAGTATATGGAAGTGAAAGAACTTTAAGCATTCCAATTTGCGAGGCGCTGAGATTTTTGACTATGGAGCTCATTGACAATACAATTGATAGTAAAATGAGAACAGAGTTCAGAAATAGCATTAACTATGAGAAAATTGATATGGAAACTGGGAATGTCAATGGAAATAAAATCACGCTTGTTCATCTTTACGATAGAGATAAGAAGAAGTAAAATAGATAAAGTGGCTACAAAGTGACTATCTCAAGTTTCATTTGTTTTTAAAATTGCTTTTCTCATGGTTAATATGTTAGGCAATGATTTTGGAAATGAGTAAAAAGCGGATGAGGAAGAAAATTTACAGAGAGTAAGAATATGATGGAAATATAATGTATATAGCCGAAAAGATAGTGAGATATAATTAATACCTATAAGTTATAAGAATAAACTAATCAATGAATGTAAACAGTCAACCGGTTATCGTTTTCTTATTTAAGCCGATTCAAGTTTCATTGGTTTTGAAAAACTATTTAGTCAGATTTCATATGACTTTTTAATGACCGAAATATGAAGTTAAGTTAGATATTTTAAAATGATTAGAGCATATATTTTAATCTCAGAAATTACTGTATACTGGATAATCAGGAGGTACATTATATCTGGGAGGAATTATAAGCATTCGTGATGTAGCTAATGTTTTATTTTTTAGTAATCTGTATGAACCGACATTCACATAACTTTTTCTATTTCTCTATTTGTTAAATGAACAGTAAAGTTATAGGTATAAACTCTTACAACTGTTTTCATATTTATCATATGAACAAATATAATAAATTCTCTTATAATAAGATAGATAATGTTCTACATCTGTATCACAATTCATGAAATGTGAGGCATGCTATGGTACAATTAATAAAAGAGGGAAAATCACATCCCCGATGAACTGTTTGATGAAGTAAGTAAGGAGTTTAGTGATAATGAAGTAGAAGAACTAACAGAAGCGATAATAAGCATAAACTCATGGAACAGAGCCAACATTGCATTTGAGATGGTATCTGGAGATTATGCATCAAAAAGGAAAGAGAATTATAGGAATGAAGAGTAGTTAATTTACTAATTTCAAACCAATTTCTTTTGATTGTGAATTTTGAAATTAATGAGATGTTACAGTAATGTCTCACTACCTAATTATTGCACCTAGCGTGCCCTTTGGCAATTCATCGTGGTTTGGAATTGCCACCCTTTTTCCATCCGATTCCCTCCTCAGTATCACAATGACTTACAACCTGTCTCCTAAGCCTAAATCCAACTTTAGAAAGGGCTTTCACTGTATCATTTGTTGAAATAGAGAGAAGTTTAGGCACTGAGTTCAATGTTTCCAATGATGTCTATGTCATGTGGAATGGGCTCTCCATCCGTATTCATGTCATCTATAAACCGCCGGACGGCTTCCCTTATACTTGACAAGGCCTCTTCTACCGTTCGCCCGTCAGATATGCAGTCAGGCAAAGCTAGAACTGTAACTACATATATTTCATCCTCATCCTTCTCCATGACCAGCGTAAATCTTATGAATTTTATAATGGAATGATAAGTATGAACCTTTGCGATTCAGTTAATACACTGACTGGAAACTATAGTCTATCAATGTGTTTAGTAGATAATGTCCGGAATATTTTTTTATTTCACACAAAAATAAAAAAATCTTTGATTTGTAATTGTTAGAAAGAATTCGGAATTATTTCATATTGTTATTCTAGGCTGGTGAAAAGCTCTTTGAGAGAAACTCTTCTATTTTCAAATCAATATGAATTTTGAGTGATTAAATAGTAAAGATGGTAGAATATCATTCGATCCTTCCCGATACAGTTGCATTTTTTTCCCTAACCTCTTCCCTCAACTTTGATCTAATGAATGAGACAGTGTTGATCCATGCGTAAACCCACAGTATATTCAGTGCAGCTGATATTCCAATAAATGCCCAGAGCAGTGCCGAATAACTTGTGAAATCAAATATTTTCATTGTGGATGTTGCAAAAAGACCAAGAGGGAATCCATATGCCCAGACACTGAGTGTTCCTCTTGATGGTTTAGTGAATATAAGTATAAGAACCACCAAAAAGTTCCAGACTTCAAATCCCCATAGCAATATAGAAACAAGTTCTACTGTGGATGCTGAAAGGGAGATATTGCCTATTACTTTGAACCCTGAAATTGTGAATATATTTATGATTATTAGACTTGCAATACCCACTGGAAGCATCGTGGTTGGGAGTGTATCATGAACCTTGGTAGTTACGTGCCCGGATAATGCGAGCGAACCTATAAATATGTACAGAAAGAAGAATATACCAAGTCCCATCAGGACGAGAAAATACATAGATTGTGCTTCAAAACCTCCAAAATACTTCATGAGAGGTGTCGCAAGAAAAACACTTGTTCCTATTGCAAGGGGTGGGATCACAATTGCATAGTTCATTTCCCTGGGATTGATTTCCTTTGTGTATAGTCGATAACCAAGCAGAACACCAATAATAAGTGCAAAGAGGTACTCACCATAGAAGTTCAGGACGGATAGATCTGCTGACCATCCGGAAAGGCCAAAGAAATATATCAACTGATAATTAGCCACAAAACCTATAATCGGGATGAGTGCTACAAAACTCAGCCTCGTAAGATTGTTCCAGTGGGTAAACACCTTATCCCTTATAGCGAGCCCACGTATAATCCATATTACCAGGATTACAAGAAATAGGATGATTCCTGTTATGGAAAACGCCTCAGCAAGGTAATTATACCATACATTTCCTGTTTCTCCATATGAAAGAATATATATCTGTGAAAGAGCCAAAGTTGATATGGCTATCCCGAACCACTCTGACCCAAAC
>JAKBQK010000530.1 GCA_021835265.1 Thermoplasmata archaeon | reverse complement strand
AGGTTCAGAAAGTTCCATATCTTCATCCTGATTTTCATCCAGTTCCTTCATTCTTTCATTTCTTTCCTTTTCCTGTTTCTTTTTCCATGCAAGGTATTCAGGTTCTTCACCAATTCTGAATTTCCTGCAGTGTGATTTTACATAGGTTCCATCATCACGTTTGTAACCTTCTACATAGAATTTGCCTTTATTTTCACAATCTTCCTGAGTAACCATTTTAAATCACTACCTATAGATCAGAAGTGTGAATATATAGTTTATGTTTCTGTATATATGGTTACTTATTTTAACTAAATTTAACTGTTTCTTTTTTTCTATATATATCTAATAACGTGAGTGCATGCAAGGATCGGATTTTTTGTTTTCTATATTACACTGTAATACGGTTATAATACAGAATATAATACAGATAAAATTCAGGTATTTCCTGATTATTACACCTGCTGTATTACATGTTTACAGGTTTCAGGTTGTTTCTTTTTTCCCTATGATATATTTAGTATACGTGCATGCGTGCATGTGAGATTTTTCCGATTCCTTTCGATTTATCGATTATGTTATTCTATTCATTCATGGTATGCTCTGTTCATTCATGTTATTTCAGAATGGAAGTTCCTTATCATCACTCTCATGTATTATTCTCAATACAGGGTTGATGGAACTATGATCCATAATGTGTGGTAATACCATGTGTGGTAATACCATCACAGATTTCATGGTATGGAAACACCTGATGGTATCTTTCATGCGTGTTAAACTACCTTCTTTTGCTTCAGGATAGATATGTTTGGTTATCCATTGCCACTGATCCATCTGTTTCGATTTTCTGCTTTGTTCTAAAGATTGCTCTTGATTTATCGGATATCATATTATCTAATCATGGTTGCATGTCTTGTAAGGAAAATTTTGTAATCGAAAATAGATATGGTACCGGAGCATGTAAGTGATTGGAAACCGTTAAAATAAGGCTCCGTGAGAGATCATGGTGCGGTACCATATCTCATGTTGGATCGTCTATATGTTTGGTTATCCATTTGCCTATTGAACTGCAGATATAGGAAATTAAAGGATTTCAGAATATGCGTATATAAAAAATACCGCATAAAACGATAAATTATCATTTCAGATATAAATTCATAAAAAAATACGAATTCATCAAACACCGTATTTTCCTATACAGAAAGTAAAAAAAAATAATAAATTAATAAATTAGATAAATTTTTTTTTTAGTTCTGAGTTGGGTAACTTTCCATGACCATTGATCATGAAACCATATTTTTGAATTTAACAAATTTATCTAATTTATCTAACGAATAAGGAAAATACAATGTTTGTAAAACATACAGAAAATGAATTTATTAAAAATTTATCTAATTTATCAGATTGTTAAGGTACCCCAATGAGTGTGGTTTTTTTATACGTTCCATCACTTTCAACTTGCACCATATCAAGCTCTTCAGAGAGATACATTGTCTCTAAGATGGTTATCATTGTGGGTTTGACCCAGTTTGTTTTACGGTAAAAGTAAGTTTTTGTGACGTATTTTCCCTCTTCTGATTTGTAAGCGACGGAATGAAGTTTTTTGTCTTCACCCTCTTCCACACGATAACTGTACCTCTGATCTTCTGGTGCTTCATTTATTATTTTCAGAACCATTTTACGTACCGAGGTATCGACTTTTTCCATTTTAACCCCTGTTTTTTTCTTAAATTGATATGATGCATATGCACTGATAAAGTTGTCTTTGTATGTTTGCAGATCCACTATTGCTCGCTCTATGTCCTGCAATTCCATAACCAATATTTTTCTACCTTCATGTTCCTTCCATCCATCCCTAGAGGCACATTGAATCATGCTAAGTTTGATAACAATTTCAGGATATTTCTTCTCCGCTTTGTCTTCTATGTCTGTATTCTCCGCAGTATTCAACTTATCTATTTCCTCATTCCCCCTTTCGACTATAGGCTTAACAAATTCGTTGTATTTCTCCCACCATTCTTCTGTCGCTGTTGCCTCTTGAATCTCATATAGTGGCTCCATCTGAGTTGCTATATTCTTAATTGCCTCTTCCCTCAGAATACCGTTTCCCATCGGTTCAAATTCTTTTTTCTCAGGCTTAATGAAAAGACATCTAAAAGCGTATCCCTGCTCCCAAAAATCATCAGATAAGTGTTGAAATAGAGATAAGGTCGAAGAAAACCAGAAAGAGAACCAAACATCAGGATATTGCTGATCCTTTCCTCTTACGGTATCATACGGTGAAATCTGGCCGTCAAAAGTCTCGGACAGAAATTCCCATATATTTGCAGCTCTTCCATTTCCCTTCGATTCTTTGGCTAAATTGGAGGCTTCATCTCTTATGACTAAACACTTGAATTTAGGCGTTTCATTATTTAGTTCGCCATCCTCGCCCTCAAATTTTACCCGATATGAATTGAGTGAGTTCATAAGCCCCTCAGTTGTAAATTTTGACTTGTATCGGATTCCTCGATTTTTTAATTCTGACTTCCATATTTCTCGAATCATCTTGATTAGCGGTGTCTTGAATGTTGATGATGGAGATGACCATACGAATGAAAGATTGGAATAAACTTTTCCCATGCTATCCTCAAAATAGCAATTGTGCAGTGCATTACCCATCATAAATTGTGCAGCGGAATAACAAGCCCCGTAAGAGGATTGACTGCCATATCTGAAACATTCAGTGACGGTTTCGATTCTTTGCATTAAACCACCTCTATCCACACAATCGAAGATTTGAAAAAAATCCTAAATTTTGTAGTTTCCTTGACCATCTCCTTTCCTGAAACAACAATTTTCTCTGGAATGTTGATAGCCAATTGTACGTCATACATGCCGACTTCTTTGAGAATGCCCTCAAAAACTTCATTTGTAGTCAGTGAAATTCTGATCTTCTTGCCTATCAATTCCTTTACAAAACTGTCATGAGAATAACGGAGTGGTTGTTTTTCCTCACCTTTAAATACTCCTGTTGGATTATTAATATATCCTTTTTCTCTTTCCCTTCCTTTTTCCATTTATTTGACCTCCTTATTCTTTGCATCAATTTCACGTGCTTTCTTACGCATACTTAAAAATAAATCAATAAACTCATTTTCCACCATCGAATCTTTTTGCATTTCTATTACGGTTTTCAATGGTTCTTGGTATCTGGAAGACTCAGACTTGAGTGGTTTCAGATCTATCA
>JAKBQK010000455.1 GCA_021835265.1 Thermoplasmata archaeon | reverse complement strand
CACATTGACTTTAACAGTGCCTGAAACTGCCTCAGTGTTTCCGATTAGATGGAAATTGAAGTGACTGAAGACGTTGAAATTAGTGTAATTTTCAGATTGACTGTTCCCAACTAACTCAACGAAAAATGTGTTTGCCCAATATTTTGAAAAGGATGAATTTATGGTGTAATTATAGCTTGAGAGAGTTATATTCAGTACCTTTGCAAATACTGTTCCAATCACATAATTGTTTCCCACAGTGTAGTTCGTTAGAGATTGATTTTCCATTGTAGCAGACACTATTGTTGAACCATACCCACTAATGGATGTTGCAACCGATTTTGCCATCGTAATATTGTATCCTATTGAGCTTAGCGCTAGTTTGCCATTCGCAGTATTGCTTATTGCGATTGGTAAGGGATTTACCGTAACATATGTGACACCTCTTCCAGCAGTGATTATGATACCATCCTGCAATGCATAAGTCTCCTGTATAGAGAATTGCGTGTTTCCAGTTGCTTCAATTGACCCTATAATTTTAAAGGTTCGTTCAATAGTTATGTTGTTTTTCACAAATGATGTTGTAACATTGTAGAATCCTGCCTGGAAAACAAGAGATGTATTAGTAATCTCGATAGGACTTCCACCATAATACGGTGTAAGTATCACATTTCGTATGTCATTTAAGCTACCACTCAAGAAATTGGTGCATACTTTCTGTAAATAGTTAGAATAACCACCTGTAGTTGTAAATCCTAATCCGATTGCATTATTCGATCCACCAACATCACTTACTTGAATATCATAAATTCCTGGCATGATCTTAAATCCTTTTGTTCCATTGAAGAATATCTGTGTCCATCCTGTTTGTGAGACCTTGTGTGAAAATACTGTGGAGTTTCCCACAGCAGGTTTTAATGTGGAAGAATTCAATATCTCTACATTAACAGTGTAATTCAGTGAATTTCCAGTGTAAGAAGCAGGTCCAATAGTATAATTAAAGAAATATAAAGAAACAAAATTAATTATCTGTGGTTTAGAGACCTTAAATTGCTGTAAAGCAAACTTTGAAGTGTCCCAAGAGTATGGCAGGGAGCCAACTGGTAGGAAGTATGATATATTTAAATCATTGATGGCCCCCGGAGTAGTGTTTATGCTATAGAATCCATTTGTGGGATCGCTTAAATACAATCCGACTTTTGATACATTGTAAGAATATATTGCACTTGGTAAAGATATTGTAAAATTATTAGTTCCTGTTGAATGAACGGTGTGCGTATAGAGTTTTCCTGCAAATGTGATATTCCATGTTGAATCAGCAGGGAGATTCTTTTCGGTGATGTTTATTTTATACGGAGAACCGGTAATTGATGGTGTATACCCTATAAGGAAATAATAAGGTGTTGAACTTTCTACAAGATTTTCTTTTAGCATTGAGAAATAAGTAGTGCGATCTTTGGCAGCGGAATTTATTGTTGCGGTGTAATAAAACGAATTACCCACAGAAACATCCAATGATGGATTCGTAATAGTTCCAACGAATTCATTTGGACCATATCCAAATCCATATAATGATGATATTGGAGTCTTGAGACGTCCCTTATTGTTAAAATATAAATGTTGTGAAAAATTTAGGTAACAATTTTTAGAGTTGGTATAGTTGTTATGCCCAAATTCAGGATAGTTTTGATACAAAACTTCCCAAATATTTAGGTAATAAGTTCCGTCCGGAAGCGTTACACTTTGTGGTAAGGTTATGGTTACTTTCTCCGTTTGATGTTTACTTATATTACTTCCCCAGATTTTAGTTACCCCATTAGTTCCAGTAACATTTCCTCCCCAAGTTTTAGTTCCTATTGAAGAATATATATAAGCAACTCCCTGAGAAGCCTGTTCATAATAAGCCATGTTTGGCTCTATAAGAAACTTATAATAATCAACGGGATTTGCCGAATAAACAAAAAATTCCTGCGAAGAAAGGTTGTAAAAACCATTTCCATTAGTAGTATTGTATAACCAATAATTGAGGTATTGAATATCACAAATACCCCCTTGGGTAACAAGTCCAATAAAATTTGACTGATTCACATTGTTTATTTCCCCACTTCCACCTTCAGCGCCAGCTAAAATACCGTTTACATTACCGCTACTGAATGAGATTCCAATATTACTCCCTGACACATTGACTTTAACAGTGCCTGAAGATGGGTTTGGGTTATATCCTCCATCATTTGAAGAAATTGTATAAGAATAGGTGCCTCTCGGCAAACTATATGTTATATAGGAATTAATACTTGAACCGGTTGATCCTGCGGATTTCTCAATCCCCCCTAGGGAAACAGTCCAGTAGTATCCACCTTGTAAACCACTTTCAATAAATATGACTGAATATGTGAATTGTGATGATGCGTAAACATTATTTCTTATATTTCCTGAAGTTGAATTTGCACATGCAGCCAATGTTACATTCTTAATAGGTACAGCGTTTTCATATGTGACATTTGCATTATATGACAGGGATGCGTTGAAGTTTTTAGAATAGTACAGATTGGTGCTTTGGGATGGTGAAAAAGGTGGAACTCCGTTTATCCCTAGAGGCATGCTTTGAGAAATACTTGAACCCGGTGTCAGAGATGGAGATAGAATTTTAGAATCGAGAGAGCTGAATGATTGCTGAGTCTGGCTCTGGTATGTTATATCATTGTTTGTTCCAGTGCTTGGAACATACCATAAAATAAATGAAGTTAAAAGAACGCTTGCAATAGCAAATAACAAAATTGCGCCTATGATCTCGCTTACAGCGTTATCTTCCTTTCTTACTTGCTTCATAAGAAGATTTATACAATAATCGTATTAAAACCATGCTATTAGACCTTTAAATGGAACCACCGTTTATCAACTCCAGAATTTCGCTGTCTGTGAACGGGCCCTCGATGGCCACTGGTAATTTTTCAGGAAAGGTTGTATCGTAATCAAAATTTTCTTCTTCTTCATCGATAAATACATCTTCATCGTCTTCCATCCACGCTATATATGAATTCATTCCGACTCTGTAAATTTCCAGATCTTCTCTCTTCAGTCTGGAGATAGAACTTTCAGATAACGTGAAATGCTGATAGATCATTCCCACTAGCACGAACTCTTCAGGTGATCCATTCCCACCATATTCTTCACTACCGATAACACTGTGCTCTTCCAGTATTTCGAAGATCTCATCATCGTCCAGGTT
>JAKBQK010000572.1 GCA_021835265.1 Thermoplasmata archaeon | reverse complement strand
AAAGGAGGGACTCACAAGATCTAAGATGTTCTCACGGGAAAATTTCATAAATGAAGTAAGACAATATTACTTGTCGATTGCAGATCAGAGGGGACCCTAAACCAAGTTGCAATCTGTCCCTTTATTGGCAAGCTTCAGAAAGAATCGATTCATTGCCTAGATCTATTCAGAACTCCTTTTGCAAGAGCCAGTAACTAAAGAAGATATTTTTAGCTGATTAGAATATGGTTGTGTGCCCACTCAAAAAGTAATTACCAAAGCTGGAATTTTCACTGGTTCCGATCTAAGAAGTTTTGGAGGTGGCGAAAAAGATATACTTGGGTGGGTAGACAAGGTAAACGGAATTGAAATTACAATCTACTCACTTATCGATGATCGGAACATAAGGCTGTCGTATGATGAAATCCGTCGCATGCTTTCACCCAGAACGAACATCGTTTATTATTCTGCTTACAGGGCAAGCTTCCTGCGAGACCTCATTCCGTTGACATCTACAGGCTTAAAGGCACTTTGGTCACTTAGAAAATTTGATGTAATTTATAGTATGCATCAGGGTCTAATAATAAATAGTATAATACTGGTAATCTGTAAAATCTTTGGAGTAAAGTATGTTTTAGGCATTCATTCTCCGATTTTTTTTGATGAGGAACCTATCCTGGATACAATGCCAAGAAGAATTCTCACTAAAATCTTTTCTGCGTATAGAAAATTTTTAATACGGAGAGTCGGATTTGTCAGAATTCAAAATAAATCTGATGAGAAAAATTTAATGAGGAGCGGTTACACCGGACTTGTTTACAATATACCTCCACATGTGTACGATGATGGTGTCTTTGACCAAACCATCTCAAACAACCGATCTGAGTTCATAGCGCTGTTCGTTGGAAGACTAAGCATAAAACACAAAGGAATTGACTTATTGGAAGAGATAGTTGATAAAGTTGTTAAAAACAATGAGGCGATATATTTTCATATTGTGGGTTCGGGGTACGAAGGCAAACCGTTGATTGAAAAGTTAGCGACAAAATATCAGAAAAATTTAAAATGGAAAGGATTCCTATCTGAAGAGTTGCTAAACAAGGAGTATGCGGAGGCTAGTCTGTTCGTCTTTCCATCTAGAGGTGAAAATTTTGGAATTAGTCTTGCAGAAGCCCAAGTTAAAGGGTTGCCTGCAATAGCATTTAAGGTAATGGGCTCCGAGGACATAATTACCTCGGACATTCAAGGAACGCTAGTCCATCCATTTGATACCTCTGCCTTTGCTAGCGCCGTTCTGAAGCATTATGAGTCTTGGAGTAAAGATCCAGAAGGTTATTTAAAACGAAAACTAAAGGTGTCTATGTTAGCAATAAGTAGATTCAACCTGAGTGGAATTGTTGAAAGGCTAGAAGTAATGCTCGGGAACTAACAGGCGGTTTCGATGAAGGTTCTCTTGCATGCCTGGCAAAAGAATCATTACTTATACGAGGGTCTGGTTAATAACTTGGGAGTCTCAAAAGTTATATCTTATCTTCCAAGTATATTTAGCACCAGATATGGCGACACTGGAGACTTTTACGATAGCACAGAACTGTTAGAGTCCATTGATGAGTTCGATCTCATTATATTCACTCCAAGGTCTTTTTATGATAGGAACTTTAAACTTATTCTTAATAGGTATACTAGTGCCATAAAGGTTTTTATGGATCTAGAAGATGATTTTCTATTAAGGAATATAATAAAGCATAACGAAATACGCTTTTATTTTAAGAGGGAGCTAATTGAAAACATCCGTAGAACATATTGGGTCCATTGGTATCTCCGTTCCTTTTACGCTTCAGTATTGTTGCCCCCAGTCCATCGTAAAATAGGATTTCCAGTTGATAAACTAAATTTTCTTCCTTACCGTACCGCTTATAACTCCATTTCAGATAAGAAACTTAAAGGTTTTCCGCTATCCATTGGAACAAGTGAGAGCGAAAATGCTATAAATGGAGGAGAAAAATACCATGACTTATTCTATTGCATGTCATTAAATGGAATCAAGGAGAGGAAATACTATTTCGAGATATTAAAGAGGGACTCTTCAAATTTAGGTACAAATACTCTCGTGAAACCAGGCGGCCTGAGTAAGGAAAAATACATTCATGCACTGAAGAACTCGAAAGCATCAGTTTCAATTAGGGGAATGGGCTTTGATACTGACAGGTATTGGGAGATTCCCGCTTACGAAAGCATGCTGATTTCCATGCGATTGCCACTCAATATCCGGGAAAACTTCGTAGATCTTGAAAGCGCTTTGTTTTTCCAGACGTATGAGGAATTAAAAGTAAAATTTTCCAAATATGTTATCCACTCAAATGAATGGATGGAGATAATGAATAGGGGACACCAAAAATACTTAAAATTCCATACACCGACGGCTAGAGTTAGAGACTCTTTACTTTCTATTATTAAGTCCTAATGGACGTTTGTAAGCTGCACTGCCAGTTGTAGCGGGTTAAAGTGAACCTTCAATTGAGAACATCTAAAACTACAGTTGAAAAAGAGTCAATAGCTACTAATTGAGGTCTGATCAGTTCCGTTTGTTGTCGTCTAAATTGCTCGAGTTAATTTTTGGGTTCAAAAAAAACAAGTCCTATGTCTCCATTTAATAATTTGTGATTTTCCTCGAATGCAACTCTGTATCCTATCTGTTCAAGGATATTAATCGAAAGTTTTCTCAACCGACCCGAGTGAACTTCGATTATGATCCTTGGTTTGTATCTTTGTATTGTTTCTTCTCCGCCAAGAATAACCTTGACTTCAAAACCTTCGACATCTATCTTTAACAGGTCACACCTGAGTCTGAAACTATCCAGCTTCCTGAATTTAATGATCTGTTTAATGGGGCCGGTTGAAATCGTTTTAAGCATCTGGCTATTATATCTCATTTCTACTGACGTTTCCACATCAGATAGGGCACATTCATGCACCTCTATATTGGATGTCCCGTTTAACGCTATTAACTCTTTAAAGATAGAAATATTCTCTATTAGCGGCTCAAAGGCGTCTACTTTTTTCACACCATATTTCTTAGAACAAAGGATAGAATAGTCACCATATTGGGCCCCAATATCCAGGATGCTTGACTGGCTATCTGGGACAAATCCCTCAACACTGTAAACCTCATCGGCAAAAACTTCATTCAAATAGGCTCGTGGAAACTTATTAGGTAACTTGATTCCGTA
>JAKBQK010000218.1 GCA_021835265.1 Thermoplasmata archaeon | reverse complement strand
TAATTTTTTTAGCATTACCTTCCACTCCTCAGGTTCCCCTTCATAAGAAGGTAATAAGAGATGAATGAGACAATAACCCCCATTATGATGGCAAACAGCAATGCGTCAAAAATATATGTCACTCCACCTGAACCAAATGGAGAGTTGCTAATCATTGCTGAGAGCCCTGAGAGTATAAAACGGCCTGTGAGATTATGTTTAAATATTTTTGTCGATTCTGACTGCATTTCCAAAAAGAAAAATGCAGTTAATACAAATGTAACTATGGAACTTTTTGTTATTGATGAAATCAGGTAACCAAATGAGAGATATATCAGAATAAGAGATAACATTGCAACATAAACTATTGAAAGCACATAGAAATTAAGTGCGTAGAATGTTAACCAGTATACAAATCCAATCGGTATTAGAAATATAGCGCTACCAGCAATAGCCTGGACAAATATTGATAACAAAATATGCGTCTTCCTTTTAATTGGAGTTGTAAAGAGAAACCCGGTTGAACCGTTTTCAATTCCTCTTGCAAAGAGGGCTGAAAGCATTGAACTGTAAATGATTAAGATAAAAAATGAATCTAAAGCAGTATTTTGAAGGAATACATCTAAGACTGGCTCGTCATAATAATAGATATTGCTGACATAAGAGTCTATGACGAGAAAGAAAAATATTCCAACCAGCAGTTCCCGTAAATAGTAAGGATCAGTTTCATTCAAAACATATTTTAACTGTAAAAACTTCATCAGATCACTTCAGGAACTGAGTTTATACTGATTATATTTTCCTTCTGTTCTGGCGTAAGCGCATTAAGAATCTTCGATACAGTCGCACCCCTGATATCTAAAATATCCTTATTGACAGTGATATCAAAATCGTTTAAATTTTGGAAAGATTGTTCTGTTGGCATCCAAATTCTCACTGTAAGGTTGGTATTTTCCTTTATGTTCTGCCTGTTAAGTATTTTTTTTACTGAACCACTTCTTATCTGTATCATCGAATCTGCAATTGGAAGCAAGTCATCAAGCATGTGAGTTGTCACTAACATTGACGCTCCTTTCTTTGCCTTTCTTTCGATTTCCATGGCTATTTGCATTCTCCTTACCGAATCCACATTTGCATTAGGTTCATCAAGGACGTATACCTTTTTTTTGGAAGATAAAATTGCGCATAGAACTATTAACTGCTTTTCCCCACTGCTCAAGTCATTGAACTTGCTCTTGATTAGATTTTTAAGATCAAAATATTCAAGTAAACGTTCTATTTCTATGTAATTGCACTGATTTATTTCACCGTACCAATAGAGAAAATCTCCAACATTACTTGAACCAAAAATCTGAGGTTTTTCAGGTAAAAATGCTACATTCTTCATAACTTTTTGAGGATTTCTGAATGGGTCGAAGCCAGTAACAGATATTGTTCCTCCGTTTGTTGAAGTTAAACCCTCCATAATTGATATTAAAGTACTCTTGCCTGAACCATTTCTTCCATGCAGGATTGTTACTCCTCTTCCTGCGGTAAATGAAACTGAATCCAGAGCTATGATTGATCCATATTTTTTTGTACAATTTTCCACCCTTAACCAAGTGGATGGCTCGTTTAGAACTTCCATTTTTTTCTTATCCTCCTTGACTGAACACTACTATTTCTATTCCTTGAAATGTCTGCATTGTTTAAACGTTTCCTTTTCAATTTAACTCTCTGGATAAGCATGAATAGAAAAGAAGTATCAAATACAAGGAAAATAATGAGAATTGGTAAACTGTTAATGAAATATCCGTAATAATCTATCGATGTAAATTTTACATTAGATTTTAATAATATCAAATTTATATTGATAGGTGCAATATTTCCATTTATGGTTTTTGAAAAACCTAATGAAATACCCATTGGCATGAATATATCGTTCAGGAGATTAAGGGACTTGCTTGTATTTTGACAACAGGTTGCACCTAACAGAACCCCGAGTTCTGATGTTGGAAGAAAACAATAATGGGAAAATGATTGGGATACTTCATAATGGTTATAATTTATTTTAGTATTACAAACATTCTCGTATGAACCTATAGTTTCATGAAGGACCCCTGTTACTCCGTTCACTATTACCAGGTCACCAGAATTTAATTGATGCTGATATATAAGAAAATCCTCTATGCATGAACTATTTCCTGCACTTTCATTTGCCCAGTGATTATATGTATTCACTGTGATGCTGTAACTGTTTCCATTTCCTTTAAGATAAATATAGGCATCCGCGGCTGACCATATAGAACCATTTTTATAAATAGCGCTGTTTGTACCGATTTCGTACTTAATACAAGCACCTTTATCGAAAGGTTCTGATCGGGCATTTCTAATGGAATAAGATTCTTCCATTACTGGAAAAAATATAATCAACAAGGAGAATAATATGGTAAATATAATAAAAATTGTTAAAAATTTTTTGAATTTCATTTTTACCTCTAACATTCTGAAATATTTATTTTTAGCTACCATATCCAGTTAATGTGGTTCCTGGGGCGATGGGAAATGGGCAATAGTAATTATATATACAGGTATCACTATCTGCAAAATAAACTGTAATCCCTTCCATATAAGCCAAGGATAGCTCCCCTGTAAAAATGTAATTGTTTGGGTGCCATGAATTAGTCATAGCTGGAGCGCTGAAAAGATAGACAGATCCAGAAAGAGTGATTGTGGGTTCTCCCCAATTATTTCCATTAATCGCTAAACCACAATAATCAAATCTCATTTCATAAGTAGTTGGGTTGGCACCATATTCTATCTGTAATTGCCCTGGAGAAATATTGGGAGCAGTTACCGTTATGGCATCATTACAAGTTATTCCTTTAGTAACATAGGAATCATAGAACACGTTAGCCCTTGTATTTGGGTTATATCCTATCGTATCATGAAAAACCATAGTATATGTACCCTTATCGCATCCACTATACCATAAAGAACTCCAGTGATCATGATAATGATATGCCAAACTAAAGGTGTAGATCGTTGAAGAACCAGGTGGATTAGGAATTGAGTCTGGATTCATGATGTTACTGCGGCTAACGGCGGTTGCAGTTACAGACACCTCAGGTTTTCCATCATGCACTGTCTTCTGAACAATATTTCCAATGCTTTGCGCTGAAAAAATGAATGCAAAAACTGCAAGGAATGATAGAAGTAACCCCACGGCTACAAAAATATCTGCAAATTTTA
>JAKBQK010000584.1 GCA_021835265.1 Thermoplasmata archaeon | reverse complement strand
TGTCAAATTCCACTTTGCACTGTGCACTGCAGAAGTAAAATTTCTTCCCCTGAAAATCGCTATGGAACTCAGATGACTCTTTTACTTTCATCCCGCAAATTACATCTTTTGCCATGCATTTGTAATGTTTATGGCATTCTTAAGGCTTGCTGGCATCCTCTCCCCTCTAAAGTTCGGAGGCTCCTGCTTTATCGACAGTGCCTTTATCATGACCTCTAAAGGTCTTATTCCATCTCTTATCCTTTTTATAGGGTTTATCAGACTTAAATTCCCAACTTCCCATGGTACACCTTCTGTATCATATATCTTACATAGGCAATCTTATGGCAATTCTTCTTCTCTCTGAAGATCAAAGCTTTCTTGCTCAAAAGATTGTAAATAATGAAACCTTAACCATAAATCATGCTTGAAATTTCAAATTCAGAACACATAACGGGTGCTATCATCGGCTTCACGCAAACTTTAGGAAATACAAGACAACAAATCAAAATGCTGATCAGACCCTAAATTCCAGAAAAAAAGAAAATTAAATTTTGTCAGATTGAAATTACCTTCAAAGTCCGTTTAAGGTGTAATTTTTTTAAGTATTTGGCCAACGCTCAACATTAACGCCATTAAAACAGCGGTTGAAGCTTTATAATCATCATCCATAATGAATTTTCTAATCTTAGGAGAATATTTTTTTGGGTTATGAACGGCTTCCTGAACGTTGTCTGTTATGGTTTCAAAATTGAACATGAACCCCTTTATAAGGTCAGAGTTCTTTTCTGATGCTAGGGCACCCATTACGGAAATAGATACATTCATTGTTTTCATTAAGGCTATTGTAAATTCTTTTGACGAAAAGAACTTTCCAAAGAAGTCAACATCTGTAGGTAAATAGTTATTGGAAACAGACTTCATCAGGTCAACTATGCCTGCGTCCTGCAGTTTCTCAAGAATTTCCAGCAATGAATCTATTACTTCCGCGTTTTTCTCAATTCTGGAAAGAACTGTTTCTGTTGCATCCTTTTTTATCTCTTTTTCTGACATTTACATCACTCCCCTAAGCATGGCACTAAAATAGGTATCCGCCGAAGTCCATTTCAAAAGGTAATCCAGTTTGCTCTGGGCAGCGGCTCTTGGAGGCTTGTTGTAAGAGAAATAGAGGGTCATAGCCTTCTCATCTCCAGTTACCGTGGTACAGGCAACCGCTCCATCATATTTATCATCCGATACAAATCCCGATATTTCGGATGCTATTTTCGAGGCCAAATATTCCGACTCAAAATGAGCAGTCGCCCCAGCTTTTGATATGGGCAGATTAGTTGCATCACCAATAACAAACACGTTATCATAATTGCCGTATGTAAGTTTGTGTTTGTCAACATCTATATACCCAACTTCATCTGCAAGTCCTGATTTGGTTATAACCTCCTGGCCTTTGTGTGGAGGGACAAGTACCAGCAAATCATATGGTAATTCTTCACCTTCAAGTGAATTAATTTTCCTGGCACCTGAATCTATGCTTTCCACATTGAACATAGTGTGATACTGAATATTTTTCTCATCGAAGAGCTTTTCAATATACACCGCCACGTTTTCAATGGTAAAGACACGATTAAGAGGAAAGATATAGTGGATCTCAGTGTCTTTAAGTAAACCTCTTTTGTTGAGATATCTATGAAGCTGGAAGGTAAATTCATATGGGGCAGGTGGGCACTGATATGGTATACTTGAAGGTCCTATGACAATTTTGCCGCCATTGAAGCCTGCGAGTTTTTTCTTAAGTTCTAGTGAGCCTTCTAACGAGTAGAAATGGTGTGCCTCAGGGGCAAAGTTTGGGATCTCCTCAGGAACCAATCTGTCCCCGGTCGCAATTATCAGATAGTCGTATGTATGTTCTTTTCCTGATTTGGTCGAGACCTTTCTGTTCTGCACATCAATGTTGGATATTGTATCCTTGACGTAGTTAATACCATAATTGAAAAGAAATTCTGGTTTTTTAACACTATCCTGATATCTTTTCATACCAAGTGGAATGTGAATTCCATCTGGCTTAAAATAATGAAATTTAGAATTGCCAATTACCGTTATATCTGCATCTTCGGTCGGAATCAAAAATCTCAGTTTGTTGGAAATGATAGTCCCGGCCGCTCCATCACCAAGAACCAGTATCCTATTGCTCATTCACTTCTCCCCTTTGGTTTTCTTCATGACGATTTCATAATATCCTTCATGTTCGAATACACCGATAAGTTCATTGTTTGACTTTTTTATCCACGCACTGGCATCTCTTTTGGTTCCACTATCGGTGGAATAAACGGATATTATATCATTCAATTTGGCAGATTTATACGCTTTGATTAACTCCATCAGTGGACCTGGGCAGAAAGAGCCCCTCGCATCTATTATTTTTGTCGGCTTTATTTTTTCTTCCATATTTTCACCTCTTTATCATTAAATGAAGAATGTCATTGAATCCTTAGAGAGTGAGACAAACTCATTTACTCCTATGATATCGTCTACAATTGGATCCAGGTCTTCTTTTTTCATTTCAAGCAGATCAGCAAACATCGCGCAGCCATAGACCTTAATGTTTCCAACCTCCTTGGCATTTTTCAACATAGTTATCCAGTTCGGTACTTTTTTTTGTTTCATCAGGGCAAAAACTTTATCTTTCATTTTCTGTCCATCAAAACTCAGATCAGGGGGAGTTTTATCATTTTTAATTGTCCTTGTAAGTCCCCAAAAAGTGACAAAAATCTGTACCTCAAGATCGTTGGCCACAGCACCAGAGGCGATAATTGCCGCAGCCATTAGCTTATCTTCCGTTCCAGAGAATGCTATTATTGACATTTTTTCGTTCATAATACCACTGTTTGAAAATCAACAAAATATATTTAAGTAAAATGCCTATTGTTTAAGCTTAAAGATTTAATAATTGACACGTGTTTTAATTCAATAAAAATGTGTATAATTTTAATATAGGTAAAGCGTTAATCCAGTTCCAGAGCACACATAATCAATTATTCTATTTAATATGTGATCAGAAAATGTTTTAACACCGCTTTATTGAAATTAACCTCAGGAAAAATGAATTTCAATCTGGATAGCGGATCAATTTAGGTTTCGAAAAGGTAATTGGTCGTCTAAAAATAAAAGGAAGCACTTTGCCTCAATTGCTTAACCTTATGAAAGATTTCATCATAATGTTATATGGGAGAAAATTCTGCGCCGGT
>JAKBQK010000472.1 GCA_021835265.1 Thermoplasmata archaeon | reverse complement strand
CCCCATGATCCTTTCCGGTCACAATGGTTATGTTATCAATACCTGATCTAATCAGTGTATCAATGGGATAATAGATCATGGGATGATTGTAAACAGGCAGTAAATGTTTGTTAGTTACTTTTGTCAATGGATTCAGTCTGGTTCCAGTTCCACCTGCTAGAATAATGCCTTTCATCATCCGCATAATGTGTAGAATAGTATTTGTTTTTTTGGAAGAGGTTTCAGCACCTATTATATAATAGAAATTAAGCAAATAAGAATCATTTAACAGATCAACAGAGGCTCAAACCTGGATGGGTGTAGGAACAATTTTATTGAAAATTCAGAGCATGCAATAACATCTCAATCTAACTAAATCTGGACATTCTCAAAAATCGTTGAAAAATACTGATAGACTTCAGTAGAGAAATTGCAACTTCTCGGCAGAGCCCTTAAAGAATGTAGTTTATACAATATGTCTATTGTTAGCTCTGCGTATATTGCACGTGAAAATCAACTAAACGTTGACAATGTCTAAATCTGTCAATTCTTAATATCCTACTAATTGTTTTTCAATTGCGAGATAAATTTACATGCATATTTGTCATTTACAGAAATATTGCTGACGCAAAATTAAGACTGAAAACGTTAATTACGGATGAGAAAAACTTATCTTAGAAATTTTTGAGAATTTTCAATAATTGTTTAGAATGGAAAGAAGACAAATTTAAAAAATGTATACAAAATAGTAGGACTTTAAACAGCCTATCGACAAATAGACTGATAACGAATTTATATATACCCTAAAATGATGCGTTTTTGCCCGATGACAATTTACGATTTTGTTTTTGTATTACCAACGTTTAGCAAGAAATATCCTTCAGGAGGTCAGGACATAGTTTATAGGTTGGCTTCAGGATTAATTAAAAGGAAGTTTAAAGTGGCAATAGTATTCACTGTAGATCCATACAAATATGTGCAAAAATATATTCCAGACAATAACTTAACTAAAATGGAGCCCGAAAAACAACATCCCATTCTCAGACGCCTTATTTATGGTGGCAGATTTACATGGGTTTATCGCAATTGGCATATGATATCTAAATTTGTATTCAAAAACGATTATGATTATAGTATACTAAAAAAAGTAGATTTTTATCTGGTTGCGAATGTTGAAGATTTAAATTTAAAGTTCAAGCGAATAGTTGCTACTGCTTGGTCAACAGCGTATTTTGTCAAAGAGATACTCGAAAAGGTTTCAGATGTTGAGGGGTATTACTTTATTCAAAACTCTGAGGATGATCCATCTTTCAGTTCCCAAAACTCTAAAAATGCCTCCGATACGTACGATTTTAATTTAAAAAAAATTGTAATAAACAGGAAATTGTATGAAAGATTCCACGAAGAAGAACCACTTTTTTTACATATTGGAATTGACACCGAATTCTATAAACTCTTAAATCCCATTAAGAAACGTGATTTTGATGTTCTATTTCCATTTAGATATGGTGAATCTAAAGGATTTAGAATTGCATTAGAAAGCATACAGAAACTTATAGGTAGCAACTTAAATATAAAAATCTCAGCTTACGGTAACGTAAAAAAGGAGCATATTCCTGGTAGTATTCTCAGTAGTATAAGTTATTCTTGGTTTCCAACTAGATATGCTTTACGAGAGTTATATAATAATAGTAAGATTTTTATACTTCCTTCTCTTGTTGAAGGAATGCCTTCCCCTCCATTGGAGGCAATGTCCTGTGGTGCAGCAGTAATATCGACTGACAACGGGGGAAGTAATGAATACTTGGTCAATAATGAAAATGGAATTATCTGCCCCACTAATAACTCTGATTGCTTATTTGAAAAAACTCTTCGGCTACTTGAGAATAATTCAGAAATGGATATTTTAATACATAATGGATTTAAGACCTCAAAAAAATTTAGTTATGAGAATATGGTGGAGGAATTTGTTCGTATCATGGGTCTGGATTCTATCTCCTAACTACCGACTATTTTTTGCCATACCTTTGCAGCGAAACTAATTAGGTCTGTAACGTGTGGGTTGCTTACTTTATGGTTTTTAATAACCTTTTTTGTGTATATTTCTGGATGTATAAGGGGCAGCAACTTTTCGTGACCGAAGGCTTTCAACCCACATAAGTTAGGATACAACTCTATTTTTTCTTTTTTAATATAAAGTATAGAGTTCTGCGCATAAATTGGATCAATATTACTAATATTCCACAGTAAAGGTCGAATTATGTCAAAAGGCACAAAATTTCTGTTTTTGAATTTCTCAGCCCAGTATTCAGGCCATTGTTCATTTACATGGTGTGTTCCTCCTTGACCGGGTATTGCGGCCGAAAATAGTATGACATCAGACAAATTCGACAGATTGTCAATAAAAACTTCGGATTCTCCTTCATCAATATGTTCTGCGACTTCAAGACATATGGCTAATTCAAACTTTTTCTTCAATGAAAATTGCTCTGTCAGATTCTGTTTCAAAATTTTGTTTCTGTCAAACAAAAGATATTTAGGGTCTATGTCCGAATTGTCAAGCCCCAACAGGTCCGTAATATTGAAATTCCGAAACTCTTCCAGAAAGGCACCGGCCCCACACCCCATATCTACAACGCTAGTGGGATTGAGAAGCTCAATTAGGATCGGAACGACAACTTTAGATGAAATGCTACTATTCATTGATTCACTGAGAAAAAATCCATCATCATAAACGAAGACGCTATCATTTCTGACTAATTTAGTTTTATTCTCTGCATTAAACATTTTACAAGAAAATATTCATTAGCCATATCATTTTTTTTCGCACTTATTATGGTATACAGATGTGTATGTAATTTCATGATTCTAAACATTATCTCTTCAAATTTCTGAGCTACATATCAATTGATCTCCGTATATAGCTGTAAATAGCCGCAGTGGAAGTATATTGCTTGCTATAGGAGATTTAACCTACACGAAATGAGTTGAGGATCAGCCTTGACGTGCATCCTTTATTTATTGGACAGTTATACGAGAGATTATATACTGTTAGAGAGATATAAGGGGGGGTCCAGTGGGGGTTTCACAAATCTCCTGCACACCCCCAATGGAATAGGTGATACATATGCCTGAGAAATTCACAGTTGAACATAAGGAACAGATTGTCATTGAATCATTCACTGCAACAAACATTGCAGAGCTGTGCCGTAGACATGGAGTATCTGTGGCACAGTTCCACAGA
>JAKBQK010000143.1 GCA_021835265.1 Thermoplasmata archaeon | reverse complement strand
TGCATATAAATTTATATATTACATAAAAATATGTAATATGATGGAAAATAAGTCAATACTACATTATCCGAGGTTGGATACTATCCTTAGGGTGGAGGATACTCTGAGAAAAGCAGAAGAATATCCATCAAAGAGGCAGCTGTGGCTTGCATTGGAGAAGAAAGTGATGTACCAAACATTCAACCTAATAATTTCATATCTAGAAGAATCTGGAAAAATTGTCCAGCATAATGGGAAGATAATCTGGGTGTGGAATCCTGAACTGTTAAGCAAGTATAGTAACAGCAAGCTGGTACTCAAGTAGTGAGTGACACGAAGGCCGTAGTGGCATTTGCGGACGAAGATCGTCAGGAAAGTTCTAGGAGTTGAGAAATATGATTTTTTCATACTGTTATGTCTATGGGCCCGACCGGATTTGAACCGGTGACCACCGCCTTGTAAGGGCGGTATCATAACCACTAGACTACGAGCCCTCTCTACAGGATATTCACAATGTATATATGAATTTTGAAAAATGAACGTTCTGTTATTCAGATAAGTTTCTCAAAAGTAATAGTTATAGATTCAAAAATTCCTATAAGTAAAAAGGAAATCATCTCAATAAAACTCTGACTTATAGTAATCTGGATCACCTGACTTAACTACAATTTCCTTCTCTTATCTTACCGTTAACCTATTCATCACACCAAAACGATTTAAAAGTGTTTGTTTGCTTAAACGATAGTAATAAAATTAAATTCAGAATAAACTCATAGAATAATCATAATTTTACTGCAAAAACTAAATTTTCCAAATATTTTCATATTGAATAAATCATGATAGTTTATATCATTTGTATTTTAAAATATACTAAAAGATATATATTTAGATTTACAACGTTGCTCATAATATTTAACGTTTTACTTTCTCCTTTCACCTTAATAATTGTCTTGGAATAAATCGCTAAATTTAAATATCTCTTTAGAGTTAAAGTCTTAAGTGTAAAAAATGAGAATTGAGATAGGAGAATGTTTTACCGTGGAATTTGAAATGTCATTGTTCCAGGAAGATAGAAAACTCTTGCCTGTCCACATTTTCGACAGAAATATGGAAAGATTTGAAATGTTGGAACTGAACAGAACAATGATTAAATCAATTAACAGGTTTTTACATGATAAAAGCATAAAGACTGCTTTTCTGACAATAGTCAGAACTTCCAGATCAAAGTATGAAATAACACCAGGAACATTCATTATAACGAAAGAAAGCGGAAGGTTTCCAGTTCAGTAGCTGTAAACCCCTTTTCCAGTCTTTCTCCCAAGCTTGCCTGCATTTCTGTACATTTTCAAAAGATTGGAAGGTCTGAATTTGGGATCGGCATATTCTTCATAAAGAATTTTCATAACGTCATAAGTGACGTCTATACCAACCATATCGGCGAGTTCCAGTGGGCCCATGGGCATCCCTGCCCCATATTTCATGGCTGAATCTATATCTTTTGCAGAGGCAACTCCCTCATCCAGCATAAAGAAAGCTTCATTTATCATTGGTACCAGTATCCTGTTAACCAAAAACCCTGGCACCTCCTTAACCGATATTGGTTTAACCGGACCCCTATGATTTTTTAACCCACTAAAAAAACTCATGGTTTGCTCAAAGGTTTCATCAGAAGTTTCCATGGACCTTACAATCTCCACCAGTGGGAGTGTATAAGGCGGATTAAAGAAATGAGTCAGTATAAATCTTTCAGGGTACCTGTAAAACTTTGACATCTGGGTTACACTTAATGACGAGGAATTTGAGGCAAGGATTGCTTTTCCATCCATGATCCCACCTAGTTTTTGAATTATCTCTTTTTTGACATCTATATTCTCAAAGGCAGCTTCTATTATAAGCTGACATTTTTTCATTTCATCATATTTTAATGAATAATGGATTCTCTTTGCTATTAGATTCACAACTTCATCTGTGTAAGATGATTTTAGCGTTTTCCTTATCTGTTCTTTCTGCTCATCAGTAAGTTTAACACCGAGTTTTTCTATTTTTTCAATTTCCTTTTCTGACCTGCCGTTGCTGAATTTTAACTGCGATTGCATGATCTTTTCAATATTCATCTTTCCCCTGTTCAGCATTTCATCATTTATGTCCACAAGGTGAACCTCGTATCCATTGAATGCCATTAGATATGCAATGGATGCTCCCATGGTTCCTGCACCCACAACTCCTATTTCCTTTATTTCCATATTTGCTCATAGCTCAAAATTATAAATCCTTATTCCAGAGTATATAAACGTTCAAAAGTTGATGATAAAATTTTTATTCCTGTTTTTATTAATAATATTAGGTCTTATCGATGGATAAAAAGAAAATTCTGCATGACCTTGATGAATTGGAAGCGGTCGACACTGAAGAAATGGATAGACTTGTTTTTGGAGAAGAAAGAAAAAAGAAGGGTTCAGGGAAAAACTCTCGTTCTATCTCTAGGAAATAGGGAAGCTTCCCTAATATTATTCAACCCGAGGATGACCTGAGTAAGTCTTTCAAGACCCAGTCCCCATCCAGCATGTGGCGGCATACCATACCTGAATGTTCTAAGATAAAATTCAAAATTGTCTGAATTTAAGCCTTTTTCTTCTATTCTACTTTTTAATTCATCCGGATTGTGAACTCTCTGGGCACCAGATGTTAGCTCTATTTCCTTAAACTGAAGATCATATGACTTCGTAAAGTTCCTGTTATCGTCAAGCGTTGCTGTATAGAATGGTCTTACCGTGGTTGGCCAGTTTACTATGAAATAGAAATTTTCAAATCTTTTTCCAATAATCTTTAGACCTTCGTTGTTCAGATCTTCCCCATCCTTCTGATCTATGCCTTCCTGCTTGAGGATTTTAACGCATTCACTGTATGTAATTCTTGGAAATGGCGTAACTGGTTTTTCCTTTACCAGGGACACTTCCTTTGCGTCTGGCACATTATTCAGGAAATTCTCTACACCAGATGCGATGGATTCTTCAAGCATCTTCATTGCATCTTCATGATTAGAGAATGCCATTTCTATATCAATGGATGTAAATTCGTTCAGATGCCTTGGTGTGTTGTGCTCCTCAGCCCTAAATGCTGGACCCACTTCAAACACCTTTTCTATTCCTGAAGCAATGAGCATTTCCTTGTATAATTGTGGGCTTTGATTAAGGAATATATCCTTTTCGAAGTATTTTACACCAAAAAGTTCTGCACCTCCCTCAGTT
>JAKBQK010000411.1 GCA_021835265.1 Thermoplasmata archaeon | reverse complement strand
AATGGTTGATAGGATTTCCTTACCTTCTTCGCTGATCTTTACCATTCGTGTGCTTCTAGTTCTTCTCTCAACGATACCACTCCGTTTTAAAATTGCATCCCTCTCCTCGGGATATTTCTCTAAAATTTCTTTATTGCCTGAATCTATTGATTTAAGCACCTCCATTCTTTTCAATAATTTATCTTCTATCTCTTTAAAATTGTTTATCTCAATCTCTCCCTTATTGGGTTTTATTCCAAATTTTGCAAGCTGAGCAATTGCAATTTTAGATTCGTCCGGGCCAAGTATTGTCCTAATATCAGATAAACTCATTCTTTTCTTTGAGCTAAGAACGGACAGTATTCTATATTCAGGAAACCCTTCCTCTAAGTATTTTCTTCCCTCGCGCGTAAGCTCCAGGTCCTCACTATTTACTACCCTTGCGGAGACTAACCCTTTTTTTTCCAGCCATGAAATGGCTCCCCTTATATTTTCATTTGATAGTTTATCTATTACAATATCCTTCTCATTTATCTCTTTAATATCTTTTAGGTAAAGAAGAACAGCTGATTCCTGAGGACTGAGTTCCACAACCCAAAATGTAAATAAGCGTTAATAATTTTGCTACTATCCCGAGATCCTTTACTATGAACAATTCATGGCAAAATTATGTAATCAAGGAATGCATTTAGTTAACATTGAAAGACCTGGAAATAAGGGAGAATGTTTATATCTCAGACCTTTTTTGCATTTATTTATCTGATATATCCGCCGCAGTTATATCGGATCTTCATCTCGGGTTTGAAGAGGAAATGAATCTCAATGGCCTGTTCCTCCCAAAATTACAGAGAAATCATGTTGAGGACAAAGTCTCTCAGATAATTGAAAGATATAACCCTGAAAAGTTGATAATCAATGGGGATTTCAAACAGGAATTCAGGAGGAATTTGCCACAGGAATGGGATGATGTCATCCACTTCATAGATCGTTTTACTACAAAGACAGAGCTTATATTTGTCAGGGGAAATCATGATAACTATCTTCAATCTATTCTGAGTAAGAGGGGTATTCTGGAAGTAGATACATACGAGACTGAAAATTACTATATCTATCATGGTGATAAGGATCTATCCTATAGAAAATTCACCATACTGGGGCACGAACACCCATCAATAGTTTTAAGAGACAAAATAGGAGGTGTATATAAGATACCTGCCTTTGTGTACGATGATAAAAATCAGATAGCAATCACGCCAGCAATGAGTTTCTTTTCATCAGGAACTGACGTCACTCAATCACTCTTGAGTGACGAGCATTTCACTCCTGTTCTAAAGAATATAAAAGATAAAAACTTCAGGGGTTTTGGTATAACTGATGATTTTGGACTTGTTGACTTTGGTTTTCTTTATGATCTTCAGACGAAGAATAGAGTTC
This sequence comes from Thermoplasmata archaeon, assembly GCA_021835265.1. The sequence goes on along the minus strand of JAKBQK010000411.1, from coordinate 1,814 downwards.
CCTATCGGTAAACTTCATGGCCGAATCCAGAAACTCCCTTACGCTTTCAGTTTTTCCTTCTCTAACCATCTTTTTGAGGGTGAGTGTTTCAGGAGCAAGAACCTTATTCACTATGGAATTTCCCAGTAGTTCAAGTGCCTCTCTTTCTTCTGTGCCGTTTTCGATAGCCCGGCTGAATTTTTCAATTTCATCACTCAGTATATCCTTCGATCTACTGTAAATGCTGGCAATATAGCCTTCAATTTCACCTTCTGCAAGCTTAGAGTAGATCTTTCTCAGTTCCCTATCAATAATGGTCTCGGCAACCTCTATATCCTTTTCTTTTCTTTTTCTGTTCTCCTGAAGAATCTGATTTGCCATCTCTAAATTGATCAGTTCAACATTTGGATTACTGTAACTTTCCTCAATATTTTTGGGGTTTGAAATATCTATAAACAGTAATTTTCTTGGAATTTTTTCAATGAGTTCCCTTGTGATCAATGGGGTTTTGGAGCTTGTGGCTGTCACAATTACGTGACACTCTTCAACTATATTTCCTATATCCAGAGTTTTCTTGAAATTTACCTTGAAAAGATGTGATAGTTCCGAGCCTGCTTCCTCATTCCTTCCATATATTGTGATCTTGACTGAAGGTTTCTTCTTTAAATATTTTACAACTGTGGCAGCCATTTTTCCAGTCCCAATTACACCGATAGTGCTACTATTCAGAAGACCTTTCTTTTCGATTTGCTCTATCATGATTGAGGGAATCGATACTTTTCCGTGTGATATTTCCGTAGTTTCCCTTACTTCCTTACCTACCTTCAACGCTTTTTGAAAAATCATGGAAAGGAATTTGTCGGTTCTACCCTGTTTGTGGGCCAGGTCAAATGCCTCCTTTATTTGTCTTAATATTTCCTGCTCTCCTATGGACATGGACTCCAGTCCAGAAGAAACCCGCAGAAGATGTCTTATTGCATGTTCATCTTTCAATAATTCTGCATTTTCCAATTCATTCTCTGAAAATTTCGCTTCATCATGAAAATAGATTTCCAGCCTATTACAGGTCCTGAGAATCACTCTCTTCTCAATGCCTTTAGAAGACAGCATTTTCTGAAGTTTGTCATCGTCTTCCTGTAACTTTATTTCTAATATATTATCTGCCATTCTGTAGTCCCATCTTATAACTTTGAGTTCAGAATTCAAAAGCATCACTCCCGGAGTTATTCATCGATATCCGTAAGTGATTTCTAACACGCAATTAAGTTTTATTTTATAATGGAGCTACCATATTATATATACGGTCTCCGCTTATCAAAAAAAGTATGTTGTCCTTAAAAGAATGAAATATATTCATCAATGAGAATCTCAATAGCTTAAAAAAAGTGGAACATCATGAATTTGGATAAATCATGGTTTATCTATAAGAGTTCAATTAGAGTGAATGAGTGATAAAGGATCTTCCTTTAGAACATTTACCAATCGCAGGGAACTACTGGAGAATATACTGAAGGATGATGAGATGGAGAAGGTAATTAATAAGAAAATTAATGATATCTCCAGCCTCCTGGCGCGTGGTTATCAGCTAAGAACAATATCTAAGAAACTGGGATTGGGGAAGAATGAACTGGACATTCTTTATGACTTTGCAAAGACAAGGAATAGCATAAGGCATAAGTATTCAAAATATGACCAGGTGTATATGGACACATATTCAGCTTCCTATTCTACACCAGAGAATGTTGCAATGTACAGGGCTGAGAGATTGAAAGATAAAAGCATACTGGATATTGGTTGCGGTGCCGGTATGGCTTCAATTTTTTTATCAATGTATT
>JAKBQK010000198.1 GCA_021835265.1 Thermoplasmata archaeon | reverse complement strand
TGAACATATTCTCTTATACAACTAAGATTTCTTGAATAAAGGCCAGTTGTGAGTGCGAACATTAGATTAGAGCCTAGAAGCTCGTTGGTGAACTGCATATTAGTCTACCTCTTCTTTGTCTCACTCTCAGAATTCAGCACTTTTCCCAGTCCTTTGATATTATCATCAAAATAATTAAGATCTCCATCAATCATTTCGTCACATACTGATGACGGATAAGATTGGATGCTCTTTATTAATTTATCAATGTGTTCCATCAAAGGTTTAATTCGAATCTGAATCCAATTTGTTGACGGTCGAATCATGCGAAAATTTCCTTTGAGCCCCTCTAATTCATTTTTGCGCTTCTCTAATTCAGACACGTAATTTATATTAGCCACAGTCTTCACCAATCTATCTTTACCAATGTTTTAGTATCTTTTTCGATAAACTACACTCCCTTTTGGGAGGAAACTTATCGTCCTTTGATCGAGGGCATAATAGTATATAGAATATTCGGTAACTAGAATTATAATAATACTACAAAGGCATAATTCATTGATGGCTTCCTGTCGGTAATATTAACTACGCATTACCTTTTAGAGTTACGAACTAAAACAGTTTTACACAATTTATTTTTGTCCACTGTTGCTTTTGTTGGTTTTATAGGGTGGTCGTGGAAAGCTGACTTTGACGTTTGCTCGAAATGTTGGAAAAGAAAGTAGCATTTCACCCTTCCTTAGCATCATTAGGGTATTTTTTTCTTGAACTGAAAGGTTTCTGAAGGCTGATCCGGCAATCTCCATTGCGCTGGTTCTGCCCATAACTCTTAATGCAGAATTGCCAACTATTTGGTCATCGACCTCGCTTGCAAATTGCTCTGCTCCAAATATTATGTATCCGACTGATCGTCCCTTTCTTGCAATCTCTATTATTTGTTCCTTCAGAGGAGAATCCTGATATTTTGGAGCTAATGTATTCAGTTCGTCTACCACAACTATTGCTTGGCGGAAATTAGCCTCATCCTCTAAATTGATTATATATCCCAATTCCTTGAAGACTTCTCCAACAACAAACGTTTGTTCTACTCTTCCAAGCTTTGCGATGTCTATGACAATTGTCTGTCCGGGATTAGCTTTCCTGACAACATCCCTTATGAAATATTCGTTCTTTGACCTTGAATCAACGAAGATGCTTGAATTGGTTAAACGATTCAACTCTCTTTTTATCCTGCTAATCGTGGACTGAGCCAATCCATACAGCTGGCTCACACCATCAGAGTGCTCGTCGAGAACTTTCCTTAGTTCTCTCCAAGTTGCTGCTGTTACGTCAACGATATAATCCTTACTGTATTTCTTATATGTGCCTGAAAGTTCCCACCTATTATCATCTTCGCTCCAGTCTCTAGATATGTATCGTGTAAATGCTTCTGCCGTATGGTACTCATCTCTGACATCGGAGAATAAGAGATCTAGGTCTTCATACACATCACTAAGAGAGAAAGCGTATATCTGGCCATTCCTAGTTGAATACGATAACGGGCGGCCAGATTCACCTCGTGGTTGATAATAAATTACATCTGAAAATGGTGCAATGCTGTCTTCGTTGAACAAATCCTTATAAATTGAAATATCGATATTAGTTAGATCCTCGTTAGGCAAGTCAATATTCATCAAGTCAGCGCTTTTGACATTGAATACTATGTTTATGTACTTCTTTGGTTTTATTCTGTTTATAACGTAAAGTAAAAACATCATGTATGATGTCTTGGTAGCAAGTCCTGAAATTCCAGAAACATTCATATGACCGCTCTCTGGTCCTACCAAATAATCCGCTTGGAGTGGAACAACTATTCTATCTCCTTGTGTTCTTGAAATCACTCCTCCTGGAAATGTTGTAGTTGAGGGCAAACCCGCATTCAAGCCATCTAGAACCTCCTTTACGGTTGAAATAAATACATCCACACCTGAAGAGATAGGGTATCTTCTTTCAATCACGCTTTCGCCATCTTTGATGAAACTATAAAAGATATTAACTTTCGCTATAGTAGCAGAAAGTCGTTCTAGGATAGGAACACCCGGAACTTCTGAAACGATTCTGTTTGATAGGTGGCTTTGGGCATCGGTATAATTGGAGATTTCGATAACAGATCCTACTGAATGAAAATCGCCTTCAACGGCGGTAACAAAATCGTAAGGTTGAATTTCCGTACCATCTTTGATCCAGAAATAAAATTCATCAACAGTGCTTGCTACCATGAACGTTGACGTGGTCCGTCCGATTGAAATCCTTTCTTTATCTGTTGTCATACATCACCCTCTTTAAGGTAATTCCTAACCTCATAAACTCATCGTTGGAATACAAAGAAGGGCCAAGGTATTCTTCTGCTACTCTAACTGGATAAACAAAAGATGGCCATCTTGGTCTTGGAAAAATTGATGGATCTGCAAGCTTCAGTATGGAATCAGACAGGCCGTCGACCAGCGAAGTTATATTTTGCTCCATTTCTTCGGAGTAAGACAAATCGACCTTCACAATCCCCCCCAAAGGCATCATTTCAGGCGGAGGCTGCCTTATCCTAAGATACCAGAAAGCAACTTTTTCTAGTGCTTCTTGCTCCTCTGATTCCTTATTTTCCCCTACAATTCTGTATCTATAAATTTTACTTCGCTCCCATTTTTTCATCTTTGATAAATGAGAAATCGACTTTGGTTTACCTCCTCCTATGAAGACTACTTTTCTACTGAAGCTCTTTGCGATGCCAATTGCCTTATTCAGTTCCATAAACTCTTTTTTACGCAAAGCGCCATCAACAGCCAACCATCTTCTATCAAGCGGGATTGAAGTTGCCAAAGATATTTCAGTCTTGTGCATTTCTGAGCGGGCTTTGCCTCCTGCGCTTGTTCTAAGGTTCGCCTCTGTTTCACCCTGAGCGAGAAATTCCACTTCAACAGGAATCATCAGGGATTTCAGCTTGCTCTTTATCATTTGTTGTGTCGTGTCTGGTATATCTTGTGTCAAATACACTAATACCTTGGAAAGAAAACCTGATGGAACCACTTTCCATTTACTATAGTCAATCTTGACAGAAACTGCTCCTACATTGGCCACAACCAATGGGCCTCCAGTTCCATTATTTGAAACTAATTCTCCAACATATTTTCGTCGTGTAATTGAAGCCATTCCATTAGAGAAAAATTGGTCTGAAGAATTTAGAAAAATTAATCCTATTCAATCAAAAGACTCCGAATTTGCAA
>JAKBQK010000400.1 GCA_021835265.1 Thermoplasmata archaeon | reverse complement strand
GTCCTTGAAACAGTAAAAAAGCTGGATTCTCCAACGCTTTCACAACTAAGTAACGAATTGAAGATGTCAAAAACGGCCATTCTGAAGCAGGTCAGTCTGCTGGAAAGGGATGGAGTAATTTCAAGAACATATGTTCAGACTGGAAAGGGAAGACCGGTATGCAAGGTCAACGTAACAAATAATGCGTATGATCAGCTACAGGACATTTACCGTAGTATTGCAGAAGATGCTCTATCATATGTGGAAAAAAAATTTGGCTGTAGCATGATAAAAGAGATAATGGCCTTAAGAAACGAGAAGCTCATTGAGGAATACAGAATGGAACTCACTGGCAGGGACTGGGAATCAATACTTAAAAAGTTCGAGGAAATGAGGAACAGGGAAGGATATCTGGCTGAAGTCACAGAAAGACAGGATGGTTCCATAGAGATCTCTGAATTCAACTGCCCCTTAATTAAGATAGCTGAAAAGTACAGGGAAGCCTGCTCCTTTGAGAGGGATTTCCTCAGTTACATATTTGGAATGGAAATAATACAGATGAGCAATGTACTGGAAAACTCAAGGTCCTGTAAATTTATATTAAGAGAAAAGTTATAGGCAATCCTATAAATTCTTTAATAAAATACCAACCTATGGATGCAGAAGAAAAAATAAAGATTCTTGAAGCAGGCAAACTGGGTAGGAAAGCCCTGGAAGTTGCCTCATCACTAATAGAACCAGGTGCGTTATTCCTTGATGTGGCAGAAAAAACTGAGAATTTTATACGTGAGAATGGTGGAAAACCATCTTTTCCCCTTAATCTATCAATAAATAACGAGGCAGCTCACTATACTCCAGCCCCAAATGACAAGAAGACATTCAAAACGGGTGATCTTGTTAAGGTAGATATAGGCGCTCAGATAGATGGATACATATCAGATAATGCAACAACAGTTGAAGTCGGAAGAAAGGGAGATTACAGTAACCTCATAGACTGTACAAGGGAAGCACTCAATGCTGCTCTGAAGGTACTGAGACCAAATATAGAGATATACAAAATAGGGCAGGCTATTGGTGAAAAGATAGAATCATTCGGCTTCAAACCGGTTAAAAATCTTGGTGGCCACGGAATCAAGAGAAACGATCTTCATTCTACCATATTCATCCCAAACTATGATGACGGCAATGGGCGAAGAATAGAAAACGGACAATTAATTGCAATTGAACCATTTGCCTCAACAGGCATAGGACTGATACACAATGGGATGGGGGGCAACATATACATATTCAGCGGAACAAAACCTGATCCAAAGGATCCAGTGATACAGAACTTCAGTACACTGCCCTTTGCTGAAAGGTGGCTGGAGAAGGTCAAACCAGATTACAAAGATTATCTGAAGAAAAATCTTTTCATGAAACAAATAAGCCATTTTGCAGTGCTTAAGGAACACAAGGGAGCAATGATATCACAGGCAGAACATACAATACTTTTTGATGGTGATCAGATCATAGTGACAACCCAGTAAATTCTTAACATTCATGGCAATCAATAAATTACGATTTTTACTGAATGTGGAAAATCTGCAGGATTTCCTTTATAGCCTCATTTAGCATTTCTTCCTTGCTTCCATTTCCCCCTATTATCCTTCCCCGATTGAAAAATATCCCTCTTTTTATTGCTTCAGTGTAAATGTTATAAACATCCTTAAGGTACTCGTTCTCCTCAAATATTTCTAGCTCTCTCTTTTCCCCATTTCCCTGTCTAAACGACTTTCCGTTGAAGTCTATGAATATGGTAAGATCAGGTTCTATGTGACTTATGGATAGAACATTTTCAATCCATCTGTAAAATTGGTCCCGATCTTTGAAATGTTCTTTTAAGAAAACTCCCTGATAGGCAAGGGATGAAAGGGAGTATCTGTCACATATAACAAAGTCATTTTCAGTCATACTTTTCAGAATATACTTGTTATGTTCAATTCTGTCTCTTATGAACATTGCAAGAAGAATCATGTAGTCCTCTCTTTTCAATCTTGAGAGAATGTCCAGGCCAGAATCAAAGTAGGAAGTTGGTTCATGTGTCAGAATCACGCTCTTTCCTCTGTTCTGAAGATCTATGGCAATGTTCCTCGCAAGAGTGCTCTTACCTGATCTGTCTATACCCTCAATCACAATAAACTTACCCATGAATCTATCTTTTCCATTAGGTTTTGTTTATACTTATTTGTTCCTATGAGAAATATTTCTGACCGTTTATTAAGCTCAGGAAAGGTTATCTAGATTTCTTTTCATGTCAGAATTATGAGTAAGAGGGGATTTAACACCAGAGCTGTAAGTTCTGGAGAACTGAAGGATAAGAAATATGGCAACGTTGTCACTCCAATATTTCAGAACGCAACGTTCTTATATCCAAATTACACAGAAGGGTCAACGAAGGATCCAAATACAGGTGATTCTTTTATCTATTCTAGATGGGGAAATCCAACGGTAATAGCACTTGAAGAAAAATATGCGTCACTTGAAGGAGCAGCACACGCATTATCTTTTTCCACAGGTATGGCAGGAATAACATCACTCATGATGTCTCTTGTGGGAAAGAAGAAGAGAGTTCTTTCAATAATGGATCTCTATGGCCAGACACTCAGTTTCTTCAAGAATAAGCTCCCAAAATATGGGCTTGATGTGGATATAATATCCATAGACAAACTTAACTCTATCGATTTTGATGTTACCAAATATGATGTCATATATACAGAAAGTATAACAAATCCCTCAATGAAAGTTCTTGACTTAAAAACCATCGGGGAACTTTGCAACAAGAATGGGATCACACTCATAGTAGATGCGACATTCTGCTCTCCATACAATCAGAATCCTCTTGATCTGGGCGCTGACTATGTGGTTCACAGTGGAACAAAATACCTGAACGGACATTCTGATACAATGTCAGGTTTTGTCAGTTCCAACAAGGATCTTTCAGATATATTTGACATGAGGAAAAACCTTGGGGCCACTCTGGATGCGTTCCAGGCATATCTCATCCAGAGGGGAATGAAGACACTTGGATTGAGAATGAGGCAGCACAACTCAAATGCAATGGAGGTTGCCCAATTCCTGAAAGAGAATTCCAATGTCATCTCAGTGAACTATCCTGGATTGAAGGATGATAGATATCATTCTATTGCAGAGAAAAACATGAGGGGTTTCGGAGGAATGTTATCCTTTAGGGTTAAGGGTGGGATCAGGGGAGCACGAAATT
>JAKBQK010000334.1 GCA_021835265.1 Thermoplasmata archaeon | reverse complement strand
ATATGGGATGGCGATGATATCCCAGAAAGAGGCCTCTATAATGGTCGCCCATCAGGTTCTGCAATGCCTCTTGTCTGGGCTCATGCTGAATATGTTAAACTCTGCTGGGCAATAGAAAATGGGAGACCATTTGAAAGAAATGAAATCGCATATTCCAGATATGTGGAAAGAAAGATCAGGATAAATGAAGACATATGGAGCTTCAAGAACAAGATTAAAAGATTAAAATCTAAATCATCAATTATGTTTATACTCGGTGAGGATTGCTTCGTACGGTTGACAGGGAATAACTGGAAAGATATGAATGACATTCATTCAAGAAGTATGTTCAGTAAGGTTCACTACATTGAAGTTGATCTAACAACAATTAAAACTGAAACTCAGCTGGAATTTACATTCTTCTGGAAAAAAAGCAATAGATGGGAAGGTATGAACTATACAGTAGAGTTACTTTGAGGCAACTCCCGCTCCTCTGGAAACACTTTTCTGATTTACTCCCGCCTTAATTTTCAATGACCCAATATAGCCAATTGCAACAATAAAGGCTGCAATCATGAAATCTCCTCCAAAGCCAAGATATATAACAATATATCCTGATATAAATGCTCCAATGATCTGCCCAACCCCAAGGATCGAATTATAATAACCAATTGCCCTTCCTCTGGTTTCCGTGTCAGCCATTGTGGTGACTGATGTTATCTGGGTTATGCTAATATAACTCCACACAAATCCCATGGCACCATAGATGAGTATGATCAGGATCATGTATCCAAATGAGTATAGTCCCAGGAATGGAATTATGCTTGTGGCTGCAAAAACAACCATTCTTACCGCGAGAGGAATGTATATGGCCTTTTGCAAACTCCTTTTCTTTATATAGTTCCCCGATAGATTGAAGGAGACCACAGAAAACGCACTGTTCAGTAGATACATTATGTAAACTATATCCTCTGTGGCATTGTATTTGTCTATGAGGAATACAGGATAGGGAGTGAAAAATGTTTGAAATCCAACCATGAGTAAACCACAGAGAATTATGTACATTATCAACGATCTGCTTGTTTTGACCCCTCTCTTTTTACCAAAAAGGCGCACTATGTGTACTACGTAAGATGGTGCATACCTTGTTCTTTCAAAACTTCTCACTGAGAATATATTTGGAATCCTTGATCTTCTAATCTTTGTGGAAGACTCCTTTAAGAGAAAATAGGCTAATATGAAGGCTACAAGGTAAATAAATGCAGAAATCAGGTATATATCCTTCAGTATTTCAATAGATGATGGATTTCTCACAACTATAACAAGTCCAAGTGAAAGTCCAACAACCGTTCCTACGGTTGAAATTGCACTGAATACAGCCACAGTTTTGGACCATTGACTTTCAATTTCGTTCTCTATCACGAGAAGAGTGGATACAGGAACGGAGGCCATTGCAAAGAACTGATACACCACAAGTATCCCTATGTAGTCAAGTATATTTGTGGTAAACATAATGAAAAAAAGAGATAGAAATGATCCCATGAAACCTATGAGAATAAATATTTTCCTTTTCTTCACATTATCAGATATATTTCCCCATAGAATGAGTGCAACCACAGAAGATAGGGATGAAAGAGATGATGCAATACCCACAAAGACAACATTCTGCCTGAAATACAGTGAAATGAAAAGAGGAATCATTGGTGTAAGGAGTCCCGCCGACATGTTTGAAAAAATGTACGCCAGATACCACAAACGCCACCTTCTGCTGTAGCTTACAGGATATTCACTTTGTTCGACCATCAGGTCACTTTTTGACCCTATGGAGCATTGGTTTAAATTTTTTACCTAAAACCATCCATTTCCGTGATTGGAATGGATGCTCTGTTGATCCGGTTCATAATTGAGAAAAAGTATCCATTTTCATCGAATTTCTCTATAATACCGGCAAGATATTCAGTCTCATCGAGTTCTCTTAGACAATTATATAGATTACCTGAAATTGAAACAGGATCATTTCGGCTTCCTAGTATTAGTTTATCTCCTCTAATCATCTGTCCCAGTTCTGATGAAACAATGGGAAGAATATCCTTCCTGCTTTTGATCACTCTGAGCAGTGCTTCAGGGTCTGCCCTGTAAACATTCTTCGAGGGAGAATAATGCCTGTATTTCATTCCTGGAGACATAACTTTTTCTCCAGTCTTTGCATATTCTACCTTTTTGAAAATCCTGAGAAGATCATCTTCTGTATAGGCACCTGGTCTCAGGATTGTGCATTTTTCTCCCTCGGGCAGGATCACAGTTGATTCAATTCCTATTCTTGTTCTCCCAGCATTATACATCAAATCAACCCGATCCCACAATTCATCCCTGACATGTGAAATGGATGTGGCACTGGGTCTTCCAGAAATGTTGGCACTTGGGGCAGCAACAGGTAAATCTGACCTCCTTATCAGATCTCTGGTAAAATTGCAGTCAGGTATTCGCATACCTATGGTATTAAGACCTGCACTGGCAACGGAAGAAATAATATCCCTCTTTCTTACAATTACAGTCAGTGGTCCGGGCCATAATCTTTCAAGTTCTTTTGCTTTTTCTACCTCATCCCAGTAACCATATCTGTTAAGATCACTGGTATCACTTAAGTGGATTATAAGTGGATTATCCTGAGGTCTTCCTTTTGCAGTGAAAATTTTTGAACATGCTGAGTCAGAAGTCGCATCGGCTCCCAGTCCATAGACGGTTTCTGTTGGAAAGATCACCGTGCCTCCTCTCCTTAAAACTTCTATACCCGGAATAAGCGTTTCAGGATTGTAAGTGGTACAGTCAGTATTTATTGTTATGGTCATAATCCTGTACCGTAATTTTTTATATATAATCATTCTATGGAATGACATGAAAAAGATATTAGGATATGATATTTATTATAAAATAGACGTTGAAAAACTGAGTTTTTCAGGGAAGGAGACCATATCCGGGGAATCAGATAAATCTATATGGTTAAATTATTCAGGGATAGCCATAGAGAGTTTCAGGGTGAATGGAAAGGAGACTCCATTCGAAACAGATGAGAAGGAGCAGTCGATAAGATGTTTAGTGCCTTATACTGGTAAATTCGAAATAGAAATCTATTTTTCAGGAAAAATTGATGAAAGCCTTAACGGAATATACTATTCCAGAGAAAATGGGTTCGTATTTGTCAGTACGCAATTTGAGGCTACAGGTGCAAGATACGCATTTCCATGTGTTGATAATCCAGAA
>JAKBQK010000412.1 GCA_021835265.1 Thermoplasmata archaeon | reverse complement strand
AAAGGAAAATCCAATGATAGATCGGCCCATCTTCAAACGATTTGTTTATCTGAAGCATACAAACCAATAATTATGAAGAACTAGAGTGGAATATTGAGAACATAAGTTTGCCCAGAAACAATTATAATATCAAATTTTAAATATAATGTTGTATTATAAATCATTGATAAGAAATTTGGAATGGAAATTTCCACAACATGGAACTAATTAAACCAAAAAAGAAGTATAATGAGAATAAAATGAGTATTTGCATGAAATACTCGTACTTGCCCCGGATATACTTGGTATCAGCGTTTATGCGTGGAATGCCTACCAGGTTAAAATAATTATAGAAGCACTTAGGAGTTTCGAATATAATGGTTTCATTGTGCTATGTGGTTCAGAAATCACATATGGGGGTGATGAGTTAAATAATGAATTTTCTGGTGCAGATTACTTCGTTAAAGGTTTTGGGGAGCAAGCTTTCTCCGATCTTGTAGAGGGAATGATTTCAGGGAATGACTTATCCATTAAATGTGTATATAAAAATGGTGATAAAATAGGCAATTTATTGGCTGGCGTCTCTACTAGCATACAAAATTCACCGTTTAACCATGATGAAATCATTCCAATGATTTCGGGATATAAATTTCTAAGATGGCAAACCCAAAGGGGATGTGTCTTCAGGTGCAGTTTTTGTGCCTTTACTATTCCTTCTGGCAATGTTGAAGAAAGTGAGATAGAAACTGTAAGATATGAACTTGAAAAGATAAGGGGAATTGGCATATCAAGCGTGGTCGTCCCTGATCCTGTCTTCTTCCTGAATAAGCAAAGGGCCATAAAGATCTTGGATGCCATTTTCTCTGTGGTGCCTGGAATCAAATTCAGCTTACAGACAAAGTTTGAACATCTGGATACGTATATAATCAGTAAATTATCAACCTTGAATGTGAAGCTGGAATGCGGGCTACGGACTTTGGATAGCAAGGTTCAACAGAGGATAAAAAGAATAAATAACAGGGAAAAAGTACTCTCTATGATGAAAGAACTTACGGAATATGACATAGAATATGAAACGAATCTGATCTACGGTCTCCCCGAACAAACATACCAGTCCTTCATATCAGGCATTCACACTGTCGTAGAATCCAGACACAGCATATTGAGAGTATTTCCTCTTTCTAAACTAAGAGGTACAGAACTTGCAAGCACTACGGAGGATGAAGAAATTTCTTTTCCTCCAATCTTCCCAAACGAGGTGATTGCTACCGGATGGATGGCAGGAATCCAGATTCTCAACCTTAAGAAATTTCAGCGCAGGTTGGAGGATGCTGGAGGGCAGATGGATTTAACATTGTCAGATATTTCAACACAAAAGGAGGAGGTTGTAAGATGAGCTTAAGAATATTCAAGGGTGGAGAATTGATGGAGGATGGTGAAAGAAAACAAGCGCATAAGATGATTGAGTATCTAACACAGTTCTTTAATGAGAGGAACAGTAACGTATACATTGTTTTGGACCCTAAATTTGATTCTAAGTACCCACCTCAAATTGATTGCCTATTTTATAGGCAGGGAAGTATCGTGATTCTTGAGTTAAAAAACATACATGGGCATTTCATCCCTGAATCCGATGAGGAGAAACCGTGGTTAGCAATATCACGTGAAGGAATCAAAACCAAAATAGAAAAACAAAATAAGAACCCATTTAAACAGGTGAGGAAGCAGAGGGACTTCCTCATCTGGTATTTCCTTGCAAATGTCTTAGATGATTCCGAGGTCTCGGAAAATAATAATATACCAAAGAAAATTGGAGACAGTATAAGTGGATGGGTAGTCACCTCTGAAAATTCAGTACCTGAAAAATATGACAAGTTAGATAAATACTGGAGCGAGGTTATACCTATAGGAAAGGGACTTATCACAGGGCTTTCGACCAAAGGGACTTCCAATAAGGATTCCATAGATGAGAAAAAATTCTTGAACTTTCTGAACAAAATTGAGGCAAGAGAGACTACTTTAGAAGATTTATTCCTAAAGGGCGTGGTTCCAAAATACGAATCAGGAAAAGTTCCAACAGTGGAAATTTTGTTAAAATCTGACAAAGAGAAAGAGAACAGGACAGCAGTGAAGTATTGCAGGGAACTCAATCTTTTGCGCTACTTTAACGAACTCAAAGAATTAGCCAGCACGGCTTCTTTAAATGCCAGGATTGATGCATTTTCGCTCCTTTTTGAATGGATCAACAGGTTTCCTCAAAAATTTTTAAAAAAAGACGCACATTCTGTTGTAAATCTTTCGATAGCTGATTCCGATTCCGATATCCGTAAAATGACCTATCAGTTCCTCTTAGGTAGCTCTTTCAAGATAGAGGGAAACTTGCAAAAAATGGTAGAAGATATTCTACTAGAAGAAAGGAATTCGGAACTGATGGCCCTGAACTTAAAAACGTTTGAGTTCATGAATAACGTTCAAAATGCAGAACTTGCCTTGAAGAATTTTTACAGCCAGAAAATAAGCCACGGTTTCTTTTATTGGTTTATGGCAGCAAGAAAACTGAATGAGGAATATTCAAAGCAGTTCAAAATGGCTAGGAAGTTCACTAAAGAAGAAAGGGAGAATATGAATAGATTTCGCGATGAGGTAAATAAAGCAGGAGAACAATCAAACCTGTGGGATGATATTGCAAAGACGTGGATTGAAGTTTCGTCAACATTGAAATCAAAAACTTTGGCTGCCATCGTTTTAGAGCACTTAAAGAGAGTTATCCAAGAACTGGAACCACTCTTGGATTCTGATTTCGCAATTGTTCCAACTATCCAGGAGAGCCTTAAGGCTTTGGCAAAAATTGGCAGCGAAGATGCAAGAAATTATCTAAGGGAAACTCTGCTGAATTCAACGAAAGAAGATATTCTCTTAGAAACAATAAGCACACTGGGCGATTTACAGGATAAAGTTTCATCCAAGCAACTCATGAATTTCCTGAGAAATGCAGGCCATAAAAAATCAATTGACAGCAACTACATCGGGATACAAGCTTCGGACGCATTGTCAAAGATTGGCATTGTTGAGTCCTTTGATATTGTCTGGGACCTTTATCTACAGGAAGAAGACAAGGAATTGTTTATCGGAGAAAGGAAATCATATTTTAACAGCTTAAGGCGCTTAAATAGAGTCAAGCTTGAGAAAAAACTGTGGGAAACAATTGAGGAAAATGGCTATAACACGCAGACTTTTGAAACCTATGGAGAATCTATTAAACA
>JAKBQK010000069.1 GCA_021835265.1 Thermoplasmata archaeon | reverse complement strand
CTTTGTGCAGTACTTCGCCCTGTCAGGTCTGGCCCTTGCTTTCCAGATATTGCCGCAACTCCTGCATTCGAACTTGTACCAGAACCTGGGATCTGATCTTCTCTGTTTCTCCAGCCCAAGGACTTCCCTTTCTGTTTCAGTGATAATGGGATTTCCCAATGAATCAAACTTCATTGGTATCTTTATGTCGATATCCTGGAGCTTCATTGGGCCAGCTCCACAATTTCAAAGGGAAATTCTCCGAATTTTCTCTGGTACTTTTCCATCAAAGAATTCTGAAGTTTCAGCGAATATCTTATGAGAGCTTCAGACCAGTCATTATCCTGATTGCTTTTCCTGAATGCCATAAGATATCTGACTGATTCCTGGATGTCCAGGATCTGTTTCCTAAGATTCAGCTTCTTTTTGTATGAGTCAATGAAAATCCTTTTTAGCCGTCTGTAAATTATAGTTAGGTCGGCGAGACCACCATTCATTTTTTTATAATTCAATTCAAAACCTCCAACTAAAGTGATTTTTCCTGAACATCCTTGGAAATCTCTTCTAAGTCAGTCTCGGAAAGAGAAGAGTTACCTTTCTTCATCATGTGGCTAATAGCTTGCCTGAAAACTCCAGACCTGTTTATTTCTGGGTGTTTTTCTAACCAGGTGTGTTGTTCATCTGGATAAGATAGAGTTATTTTCTTCATGGATATTCTATGGTTAATAATCTATGAAGTATTAATACTTGCTATTCAATACTCTATAAAATGCAAACTATTATTTAATTAGTTGTCAGTTTATAGTCCATAAGTTATATTTCATGTCAGTCTTTGATTTTGAAGGTCAGAAAGGCACTATAAGACTGTTGCTGTACTTACTTGATAAAGAAGAAATTAGCCTTTCGACCATCCTTAAAGAAACGGACATATATGATAGGATTTTTTGGAAAAGTTCTGACGTCCTTAAAGATAACAACTTACTCATTACGAGAGTCGACAGTACTTCTTATCCACCAAAAAACATGGTATCATTGACAGTTAAGGGTAAAAGAGTAGCGGAAAAATTCAAAGAAATACAAGAAATACTATCTGGAAAAGATTAGCTATACATTTTTTCGTTCATCTTACTAACCGAAATGAAACTGAAGAAAATGTAAAAATACATTTTTATATCTGCTAAAAGAAAAAATTGATATAATTTGTAGGTTTTAGAGACTATATCCAACGAGCGGAGTTGTTCTCTTGGCTGGTCCTAAGGTTAAAAAACAGCACTTTTTGATATATCCCCTATATCTGATTCCAAGAACTTATCGAATACACCCTATAAAGTTCTTAAATTGCATTAAACTTAAAGACGTAAAGAAAAATACTATTGAAACTGAATGGCAAGGTGACACTAAGCTCTACAGTCTGATTGGGGACAACGCCAGTTCAAACTCTATTCAAGGTAGATTCCTTAGATTAAATAAAGAAATTAGAAGTAAGATTGATCTGGATAATCCCAAAGAAGAAGATTTAAACTTAGGGCCAAATGAATATGTTGAGGAGGAGGCTTTTTTTCTTCTAGACACCCAGAATGGCCTTATGATAGTTGAGTACAACCCATCGTCGTTAAATGCCTTAAGTTCTCGCTGTACTCTACTTATTAACAAGGTCCTTTCCAATTGTACAGGTTCACCCCAAAATATCAGTATTGCACCAATCCCGTCTAAAGACTTCATAAGCTCAATAGTTGGGAGAGCTCTAATTCGTAAGCAAAGACTCGAATTTCCTGATATAGACTTGAACTATCTTGAAAGTAATGGTGCTAGTTCTACCATCATTAGAGAACTGGCGGAAGGGGGAGATTTTGGTGTTGACATTGTTGTGAAACATAAAATGGCCAAGGATGCTTCTGAAACAAGAATGTCTAAATTGAAATCAATAGCAACTAGGCTAACAGGGCACGCTAGGTCCTACAAGATATACACGTCCGAGGGTAATTTCGATTTGATTAGGCCAAATCTTGTTTTCTATGACATAGACGTGGATGTAAGGTCTAACCACGAAGAAATGGTAAATGCTGTAAACGAAGAATTTAAGCAGTTGTATGAGGCAAGAAAACACAGTATTTTGGATGTTATCGCGGATAAGAAGACTCTTGAAGATTTTTTTGAGTGATTTACTTGACTTTGCTTATGATTTGATTTCTTACCGATTTGAACATGTGAAATGTGTTATGGACTAAAACAATGAAAAAGACGAATGCCCATATGACTAAAACTATTGTCATGTACATGAAAAGTAAATTAAAATTTGTATTGAAAAGTAGATACTCTATAAATGTAAATGTCAAGGAAAGAACTTGCAAGTAAATCGTGAAAATGAATGTCCTAGCTTGATTCAAAAATGTAGCTGTTCCCACGTAATCTGCCCTAATGTTGGGCATAAATGCCGTGAAGATGGCGAAGGCAGCAAAAGTCAGTCCTAAAAGGGTTGAAAGTACAGTTGCCAAAAATGGTAGTATTGATCTGGGCAAGACCTCAATGTAGACTTGTAAGGAAGATATCAGTAAAATGGCAAAAATAATGGAACCTATCGAAAGAAGTATATGCCTTCCCCATAATTGTTTCAATTTGTTTGGCATTTGATTGTCCCCATTCCAGCTATTTCCAACCTTTCCCACCCATTTTCTATTATTTGGTTATAGATAATAAGTTTAAGAGATAAGGGGTTATAATAATTCCATCTCTTCCATCAATTCATTGGCCCTCTCGAACGCTATTTTTGAAATCACATACTTCATTCGTTCTTCTAATAATTGAATTAGTTCTCCCCTTGTATTAGTTTCCTCCACGCATTTTCTAAATATAGTATAATCCAGGTCATACTGGTCCTTTCGGCCGGTAACATATTCCTTTTTGAAATTATTGGACTTGCCCATTATTTCACTCTGCCCCTTCCCTGGCAATCATCTCTCTCAAGGCGTTTGAAAATTCTTCATAATCCTGGCTCTTCCTAAGGGCTTCTTCAATGAGGTCTGTATCAAATTCCTTCCTCTCTTCCCAGCCTCTTCTATAACCCTTGTCAATGACTGCCTGAATCATCTGTTCATCAGACCTTTCATTTCCCTGGCGATTATTACTCATGCCCGGTGTAGGACATTACCCCTACATAATCCCTTACCTACAACAGGAGAAATGAGAAAAAGAGATTACTTATAAAACGCGGATATTACGGATTCCACAACCAACTAAAGGAAAATACCATTATTATACAACAGCCGTATTT
>JAKBQK010000329.1 GCA_021835265.1 Thermoplasmata archaeon | reverse complement strand
CACACCGTTTAATGGAGCGTGGGTAAACTGGTTTCAGTAATCTCTGGAAAAATTTTCGATGTTGCGGTTGATCTCAGGCCAGGCTCAAAAACCTACTCAAAGTGGTTTGGAATAACGCTTAGCGACGATAACGGCACAATGCTCTGGATCCCCCCCGGCTTTGCTCATGGATTCCAGGCATTGGATAATTCACATGTTTATTACAAAGCCACCAACGAGTTCAGTCCGAAAGATGACGCCGGAATTAAGTGGAATGATCCCACTATTGCCATTAAGTGGCCTTTAGATAATATTATTGTATCTGAGAAGGATGCCAATCTCCCACTTTTGAGCGATATTTCTGAACTGAGGAGGGATTAATATCAGGCTTTTAGTTACAGGTGGGTTAGGCTTCATAGGTTCAAATTTTATCAACTATTGGCTCAAGAACCACACCGATGATTACATTTTGAATGTTGACAAATGCACTTATGCTGCTGATTTTAGCAACATAGATAAGAAGCTTACTTCGAAAAATTATGAATTTGTCAAGGAAGATATCTGCAATGCAGAAAGAATGATATCTTTAACAAAGGGTATTGATATCATTGTAAACTTTGCCGCGGAGTCCCATGTGGACAATTCAATAGACAATGCAAGTGCCTTCATTCATAGTAATTACCATGGAGTTTATTCTCTCCTTGAAGCTTCAAGGATTAATGATGTGAGGATGCACCAAGTATCAACTGACGAGGTGTTTGGAGCCCTAACAAATGAGAACAAGGACTCTTTCAATGAGCACACCTGCTATAACCCAAAAAACCCTTATTCGGCGACAAAGGCAGCAGCTGATCATCTAGTGCGGGCATATGTCAACACATATTCGCTGAAAGCGACGATCTCAAATTGTAGCAACAACTTTGGACCAAACCAGCATGAAGAAAAACTGATTCCTAAAACCATTTCTTTGGCCCTGAAGGGAAAAAAAATTCCAATCTACGGAACAGGTAAAAATATACGAGACTGGATATACGTTGAGGATCATTGCTCGGGAATTGAAGCCGTTCTATCCCGTGGACGTTTAGGAGAGTCATATCTTATAGGTGCCAGGAATGAAAGAACCAATATAGACGTTGTTCAGCTCATTCTAAAATATCTAAATGTAAATAAGAATCTGATAGAATTTGTTGAAGACAGGAAGGGCCACGATTATAGATATTCTATAGACCCATCAAAGATTGAGAGGGAATTGGGATGGAGGCCGATACATCCATTTGAACAGGCAATTTTGCTTACTATAAGCTATTACAGAAACAAGTTTTTTCAAAAGCAATAAGATATGCTTCAATAATTAGCTAGTTTTCCTTATCTCACAAAGTTTAGTTCGAATATAACTTTCTTAAACCTTTAAATATTTGCCCATTCCGAATCGCTCTTCATAAAATAGTATCTATCGGATTGTAAAAGTATAGTATAAGAGCAGATGCGCATATAAACTAATTAAAGCGTGAGCAAAACCATATCATTCCTTCATGGGGATCATCTTCAATTTGTCGAAAGCCATGATTATATTTTCCCTGAGGTTCTTCCGCGACTATATGCATTCCAAAAACCACATGATTTCGGCACATTATGATTTTAGTATCATAGATATGCGAAAATATATGGGAACCGTCTAGATAGAGGCTTTTTGACCAACGAAGTATTTAATTTATTAGATTGAATTTATTTTGCAAATGATATATGAGGCTCACATTGGATTCGATAGCTAAAAATACCTCAAGCACCGTGAAAACTGATAGGAATTTCACCTTATCCATCAATTCTATTAGAAAAGGAATACAAAAGTGAACGAGACTTTATTTTATGATTAGCATCATGCAAATTGATATATGAGCCTGCGGGGTAATCTAACGAAGGTAATTTACGTATCTCGTTCTGTAAAAGATGCTTTCAATACTATTAGAAGTTTAGCGAGACATAAAGAAGATGGATTCCAACGAATTGACTTAGAGTTTAGGGATGGATCTGAATGTAAAAATGTAAGCTTGGGAGCAGCTTGGATGTTGATTAGTTATTATTACTGGTCAAAGAAATTAAAGTCTTTCAACAGTTCAGATCTGCAAATTCTTCATGAAATTGGGAATAGTGTCTATTCAAAACTCCACGACGAATTTAATTCCTGGCCCAATGATTTATGGGGTCTACAGGGCACTCATGGTATAGTATTCATGTTGGTGAGAAAATTTAAACCCGATCTTATAATAGAAACTGGGATAGCACATGGGTACTCTGCGGAAATTATTCTTTCTGCACTACAACTGAACGAAAAAGGTAAGTTGATAAGCATTGATATTGATAAAAAAGCTCATGTTCAGAATATTGAAGTTGACGTAGGCTGGCTTGTTTCCTCATCTTTACAAACTAGATGGGATAAAATGACAGGGGACTCTAAACTTATTCTTTCAGAGATCAAAGAGAGACCTGACTTATTTATTCATGATTCTCTGCATACCGAGGAACACATGCTATCTGAATTTGTGTGGGCTAAAAATCACCTGAAATTGAATGGTTTTCTGGTTTCAGATGACATTGATAGAAATCGAGCCTGGAAGATTTTTCACTCAAATAATAAAGAGTTCCAGCAATACATTAAGACAGCTACTACAGGGGTTTCACAAAAAGTAAGATAGATGTATCCTTTCTCAGTCATAAATAAGTAAAAAAGATTGAATTATTGGAGATTTATATCGGTTGAATGTAAGGTTTAAGGGTATTGGATTCACATTTTCAATATGATGTTAAAAATTAGCGTAAGTTGGTTATAATTGAGGTTTTTCAATATATCTACTCCGTTATACACTCATACTAAAGTGAATAGACCCAAAAGCTATTTGCATTATTGTATTCGGTGAGAAGGGAACGTAATTCTCTTGTTATAATTTCTGTACTTATACAATAAGTAACCAATTCCTGTCAATCTTGGTACTGTCAAAGCCAATGATACAAAGAAAAATCTTATTGTAAAATTCTTGATCGTATATTTTGAGTTTACTTTCAAACAATATTGATATTCAAAAAAATTCTTCGCTGTAAAATATTTCTGTCCGTTGAATGATAGTATATTTATTAATATGGATTCCTCCAGCAATTTACATCTGACTAAGCGATTGACTTTGGAACCTCTGGTCAAATTATCAAGTACTCTAGAATAATGATTGGGATCCAAGAAGAGCCTGATCGATTCTGGCCCAATCTTTTTTTGGGTTGAATTCACCTGAA
>JAKBQK010000407.1 GCA_021835265.1 Thermoplasmata archaeon | reverse complement strand
TCTTGAATACGATCTCTCTTTCCATTTCTGTCATTTTAGCTTGAGGAATGCCTTCTTTAACTTCAGGTCATTCTCTATTACTATCTTCGTTATTGGCCATGCGTCATATTCTATACCAATCTTCTTCAGTATGGTATCAATATCTTCCTGACTTATGCCTAATGTGAGAAGTCTCTCAAGATATGGAAGTATTTCCACGGGGTTCACATCAATCTTTGATCTGGGATTCTTTCCAAGATAGCCAACATATGTCTGGACAGTTTTTCCCTTAACTCTCTTTACATCTATCAACTCGTAATATTTCTTTCCGTTTCTTTTGACCTTATGAGGTATAACAGTCATGTGAGTGTATTAACACACATTATAAACCTTTCGATATCCGCTGTTTTCAATAAGAAATGATACATAAATTAATTATTTATCTAACTGGATATAACCGCCATAGAGTATAAGACGTAATATTAATAATACATACAAGTATTACATCTCATGGAGATTATAACCGCTAGGATTGATAAGGAGACCAAGGAAAAGATGAAAAAATTGTCTTATATAAACTGGAGCGATGTGATCAGAGAATCTGTCATTAAAAGGATATCGGATGAGGAGTCCAGTAAACGTTTGATTGACAGAAACGCAATAGCAGAGGGAATTACCATAGCAGCAAAGGTACGTAAATCATCTATGGGATGGAATTCAACCGAGGAAATAAGGAAATGGAGAGATCAGAGAGCATAGTAATTGATGCATCTGTTGTTATAAAGTGGTTTGTTAACGAGGAGTACACCGATAAATCTCTCAAGCTGCTTGAAGATTATCTGAACGCAAAGATAACGATATATTCCGTTCAACTGATGCCTTATGAAGTGATAAACGCGCTAAGATACAACCCGATAATTGGAAGGGATGATCTGGTGCAGATAGGGTATGCTCTATCCAAGTTCCAGATCGCCTTTTATCCTCTCCTTGACGGTTTATATGAATCTGCGATATCTGTTGCAATGGATTCTGGAACCACTGTATACGATGCTGCATACCTTGCCCTTGCTATATCCATGAAAAGCCCATTATACACTTCTGATCAAAAATTCATGAATAAACTTGGCGATCGCTACCCGGTGTTTCATATATCCAACTACAAATGAATCCATGCCTATGGGTATGAGGGGAGACCAGCAACAAGCTCCTTCAGTCAGGGAGGAGTAGTTGACTTCCGCAATGTGGCATTACACCACTCCCATGTTTTAGGGTCTATGGCTTATTTAATTTAACTACGTATCCTTTTTTTCGAATAGCGTTAACAATCCTTTCCTGCCCAAACCCATCTTTAACTGCAATAGCGTTATGTGAAATCCTCTCTCCAAAATAATTCTGAAATTCTTTTAAGTGAAGAAGATTGTCCAATATATTTCTATCTTTTGCTTTGACTACAAATTGAGCAGGAATAATACTTATTTCATCTTGTTGTTCGCCCACGTCAAGAATTAGCCTTTTAACATTCTCCGGAATTCCTGTTTTGCTAGCGTCGGTGAGGAATTTTAGCGCGCCTTCTAAACTGCCAAACTTATTGATGTATCTCAGAAGGGAAGATTTTGTTATTTTTGATACGACGACCTTGTCTACGGAAACAATATCGGAAAATTTAGGATAGCTTCAGAATATCTTGAAAATTACTGGAAATGTCAGTTATGACTTCAAAGTCCGGAAGTATGGACAACGAAAGGTTTTCTCCTACAGTCTTCATTGATTTAATATCAGAGCTAAAGGTATCTAACGGTTGATCATTTGAGCGTGGAGCAACATAGCTCTCCTCTTCAAAATCTTCAGAGTTGCACACAAAATTTCCGAAAAAATACTGCTTTACCAACTCTTCCTTGAGTTCCTGAAAAACAATTTCTTTCATGAGCTTCCAAGGATTAATACTTAAATCGTCGGTAAATCGTCTCGAATTGTAATGGTTATATGGATTTTCTATGCT
The DNA here is from genome assembly GCA_021835265.1 of Thermoplasmata archaeon. Next base: position 1,292 of record JAKBQK010000407.1, on the reverse strand, counting down.
ACGAAATCTTTCAATCCTGAACAACATTAATATTTCGGTATTATTAAGCAGTTCCTCCAAAATATTCATTACTTTTATAGGTCCCTTTATGAGTTTTATCTTCTCTTCAATAATCGATCTCGATTGTTTCTTAAGGAAACGATACTGATCTTCGAATATTATTTTATCATCCATCGAAATGGCTCTTTCTAAGCTTGTTCTGACATAATTTGCATTCTCCTGGTTTGTCATCAGTTTAAGAGCACTGTTTGTCAAGGTAAAATTTGTTGTTGACCCCCTCAATCCAACCACCATTGAACGTTGTTTTCAGGAGAAATTTGATCATTTCTATTCTCATTGAAACAAACTTTGACAGGATCTCAGCATTCCTGCGTTTACCAGATACTACAAGAAAGGAAATGCCAACAAAAATCTTCCTCAGCAACAGCATTATATCTTCAACTTCATACATTTTGGTATTTCAGTGGCAGTATTCGTATCAGGTTTTTCCTGATTAAGGAGTTGACATAAAGGAATATCTCATCGGGCATGAGTGCCGTGGTTTGTCTTTCATATATCCCAACCTCAATCGTTACCATTATTCCCTTCTGGAAGAGAATAATGGGAAAGTTTCCAAAATTTGCATTGTTTTGTTTTAGCATTTCGGATAGGGGTTCTTTATTGTCATACTTTAATAGAGTTTTCATTTGCGCTGGTATTAAAAGCCCTAAACTTCCACAGCTTTTTTCAAGAATATTCAAAATTTGCAAAGGCAGCTCAGATAAATTTTTTTCAAAAGTGTTCATAATGGCAACAACCAGATCTGAAACTGTGAAAATGGTATTGTCATAAACAGTTGTGTTCATGGAGGCACACATTTTTTTAAGGAAGGCGAGATTGTAATTGTTTATCATGGCCGATAAAGTTGGTTCATTTTTGTAATTATATGTAGATTTTGTAGACTCGTCAATGATAAGTTCATATTCCACTGGAACGATATAATATTCGGCGTTTGCCGGGAATGGAACTGCAAAAATTAGCATTATTGAAATACAATTCTGAAAAAATTTCTTTGAATAGTCTTCAGTCATAACTTCTAACGGTAATTGAAAGGCAGTTGAGCGAAACACTCTTCTCAGCATATCTCTTTCAATCCAATCTAAATCATTTAGCCGCTTCATAAATTCCGGTTTGTAGGTTAAGTTCTCTCTTATATTGGAAAAGTTAATTGGGATATCATCATGAACGGGGTTTTTGTGTTTTTTGATATCTAATTGCAAATTTTTCGCTATGATTTTGAAGAGGAGAGCTAT
>JAKBQK010000580.1 GCA_021835265.1 Thermoplasmata archaeon | reverse complement strand
TTGAGAAGGAAAAAAGGACTTTTAAAATAGAATTATCAATGGAATTCATACAAGCTGATTCGTCCATCATTTGGGAAATGGACTTTACAAATAATGATAGAGGAATTCTTCAGTTCAGTCCTGATGGAGATAAGAAATTCGAGAAGAAGCTTGAGCTTGAGGGACATGCGGTAAGAGAAATGATGTTTACCATTGATTCACCTAAGGGGGGAAGTATAGGTGACAGCGTTACGGTACGCATAAGGATAGCATCTGAAGATGGAATCCACTCTGCAAATTTCACAGACAGTATCATCCTCAAACCAGTAATAATTGCCGTAAAAACAAATGTTGGCAAGGAACTTGAGGTTGCCACAAATCTTCTAAATTCCGATGAAAAGGATCTAGAGGAGAGAACTGTTCTTAATCCCACGGCAAAGAGGGAAATAATGGCAATAATGTCTCCATACGAGTTGAGGGGATACTTTTATTTGGAAACCATGCACCCTGATAGAATACCATATCTTGGAAGGTCAATGAGGAATTTCAAGGGTGTTGTTGAAGGAGCAATAAATATAGAGGAGATACAGGAACAACTCACTCCAAAGCCTGCGGTTGCAGGTCTTGAACTGGGATCATTCGTTGAACTTGTAAAGGGGCCATTTAAGGGAGAAAAGGCCAGAATCATGAATATCGACCATGAAAAAGAAGAAGTGACGGTTCAGTTTATAGAGTCTGCTATGCTAATTCCCGTAAAGGTCAAGGCAGAGGATATTAGGGTAATTGAAAGTGGAAAGAAGCAATGAGCTATAAACGGGAATCCAGAGAGAGAAACGAAGCAAGGATAAGAAATATTGAGGAAACGCTAAAACATCCAAAAGCCTTAGTTCCCGACTGTCTTGATAAAGTCATGTTCTGCCCTTTCACCGCATATGAAAAAAAACTTAACGGAGAGGTTGATCTCCTAAAATTTGCAAAATCTCATGACGAATTTCTCAGGGGGCTGGCTGAAACAAAGAGGGCAATTGATGATGATGAGTTATCATTCTCTGGGCTGCTTAAAACACCCCATGGGACTGCCACGTTTTTCAAGAAGGGAGACACTGACCAGTATGTACTCGCTGGTATCCAGAACGAAAAGCATGACGTCTTCAGAATGCTGAGTTTTTCACGTATAGTATCATCAGGGAAGGCAGTAATATATTCAGCAGGATCATACTACCGGGCAACCTGCAGGAGCACACCACCAGAATCAAAGTTTATTGAGAACATTTTAAAAGAAGAAAATATCTCATATTCCATAGAAGAAAGTACAGGTCTCTTGGAGGTTGGAACAGGGGATGATTATACTGAATTATACATCTTTGGTTCACCAATTTTGCTGGCTGGTTCAATGTCAAAAATAAATACTCCTACAAGGATATTCAAATACATTCTCTGCAAGGACCCAACGCAGCTAATTTCATTCAAAATCTCAAAACTTTCAAGATTTTCAGACAAATCAGAGAGCAGCATTTTTGCGAGCTATATATCTGGAGGAATGACAGATTCAGACTTCTTTCAACAGATTGTATCAAGAAGGAGAAACCTTGCAAAATCATCTGGGCTATTCCTTATCGGGACAGAGGCTTTTCCAGACATCAATGCATTTCTATCAAAAATAGACATTTCCGAAAGAGAAAAAAAGATCATATCTGAACTATGGCCATCAGGGGAGGGCATATACATTGATGATGCTAGCACCAGAAAACTATACGAAACTGTCTGGCCAGAAATTGGGGAACAGATAGTTGAACAACTCTATCCTGGAGCCACAGAGAAGCACAAGGAGGTAATGAAAGGAAATCCAGTCGAAATCCTTGACAGACTTAACAGGGCTGTAAAGCTAGAAGAGACAGAAGAAAGAATGAAGTTGAAGTCATGGTCGACACCTTCATCACAGCTGGCAGAACTGATAGCAATAGGCATCACAGAGCAACCAGAATCACTAACAGATTACATATCAAAAATGTCAATGAAGGAGACTGATAGTCAGGCTGTTGCGTATTGCATACAGGAAATTTACAAGCTTAACAGGAGCCAGTCATGGAAGATATCTAGTGATGCAGTAGTAAAAGGAAGGATGATAATGGAATATGTAATGAGAATTATAAAAGACCCATGGAATAACCCTAATGAAACATTTCAGGAGATATCAAAAATAATAAGGTGAATCATGGCACGTCACGTCCTGTCAAAGAAAGATATGAAGATTTTTTTTGAAAAGTTGAGGGAAAATAATCTTTGGGCTGATTTTTTTTCCAATTCTAACATAGAAGTTGAAGAGCATAAGGGAAAGAAATGCTATTCAATTGGTGGAAGGTTCATTGCCTACGAAGAGGACAGACTCCTCCCATCAATTGATCTTCTGAATGCAATAAAACCTGAAATTTCGTCTGTGACAGTGGATAATGGTGCAGTGCCACACATTCTGAATGGAGCTAAGTTATTTGGTAAGGGAATAACCCAGATAGGTGAAAGCATTAGACCGGGAAGCCTTGTCTACGTAAAGGACCCAACAGGCAGGTTTATTGCAGTGGGCATAGCAACAAAATCAACAGAGGAGCTAAAGGTATCAAGAGAAGGCCCAGCCGCCGAAATAATCATGTCACCAGCCAAAAACCCATGCACCCAGTGAAACGGGGTTAGAAAGGTATTTATTGAAACAATCCTTACTAGATTATGGCAGAATTATTGAAAGTTGGTTCAAAAATACCGGAATTCGAAACATTAGATCAGCATGGAAAAAGCATTGGAACAAAAGAAATTATGGGAAAGCCTGCAGTTATATATTTCTATCCAAAGGACGATACGCCCGGATGTACAGTGGAAGCATGTGAATTCAGGGATAACATTTCACAGTTCAGGGAAAAGGGAGTCAATGTATTTGGCATATCAGTGGATGATCAGAAATCTCACAAGAAGTTCGAGGAAAAATTCAACCTGAATTTTCCGTTGCTTGTGGACAGCAGTAAGAAAATAAGCGAACAGTTTGGCGTACTTGGTGAAAGGTCTGCAAAAAGAGTAACGTTCATAGTGGACAGCAAAGGAACGGTAGTTTATGTCTATCCCAAAGTATCACCAAAGGGTCACACTGAAGAGGTAATGAATAAATTAAAAGAATTAAAATTAGTAAATTAAGGATCAGGCAAGTACAAATTTATAGCCGTAATAGATTATTCCACTTTTTCCATCTTCAGCTATTTTCCTGAAAACTTTTCTAACCCTTTTCCCTTCCTTTATCTCTGCATTTCCCA
>JAKBQK010000365.1 GCA_021835265.1 Thermoplasmata archaeon | reverse complement strand
AAAATTGACAATGTCTATCTTTTACTTCTGCAGTCCTTGTAATACTTTCTCGCATTCTGCCTTAAGAGTTCCTAGTCCTTCTGCAGATGAAATGTTAAGTGCATTAGAGGCGTACTCTCTTGCTATGTCATATTTGTTGCATACTATGTATACTTTCGATAGGTTAAGTAGGCATTCTGCTTCATAGACAACATTGCCTAAACTTTTTGCTAATTCTGCAGCAGATAGAAATTCAGGAATGACTCTTTCCGATAATAGCGTCTCATTATTCCTGACGAGATTAAGAGTTATTAATGGTTTTAGAATTTTGCATTCGAGAACACCTTCCATGTAGCCTATCTCAGTAGACAACCTTAGACTTTTCTCATTATTAATATAAGCCTTAATAAATTCTCCATCCGAAAAATATGCATATGCCATAAGAGTGTATATTTCGGCTAATTTCCGATTCAAAAATGAAACTTCCTCGAAAGTAAGAGACTGAGTATTTACCTTGTATGACAAAACAAGAGCTTTTAAAAAATATTGGATAGATTCCCTGATTTTTCCATTTTCAATCATTTGTCTTCCATTTAATGTTAGGACTGCTATATATACAACCAAATCGAACTCATCTTCCTTAGTTTTTGCGTCCTCATCTGATTTCCGAAGTTCGCTCCAAAGTTCTAATATTTGTTCTAGGGATAACGGTAGATATTCCTTAAGTTCTTCATCAAATTGTGGCATATAATTTAATTGAAAAGTAAGTGCACGTGGATAGATTTTTTTAGGTCCAGATTCTTTAAGATAAGGTAAGGCTGATAAAAGATTATACTGAATTAGCCTCAATTCAATATCATTAAACTGATTTTTCCATATTTCTATTTGCTTCTCCCAGTTTAAGTATTGTAATTTGAATCCAGAGTATTCTCCAATTTCTTCTTCTAAGTTGATCCATAATTTCTTTATAAGCTCGTCAGTGTTGGTCTGAACGTAATATCCAGCAAAATTAGAGAAATATTTCTTGCTGGCGATGTGTTCTATTTGATATTTGGCCGCATCTGTTATGTGATCAATTATGACAATTTTTTTCTCGGGGTTTCTTATTCCTTGAATATAAGGAATGATATCAAATAAATCTGAACAACTATAGCCCATAAATAGGATCACGTTGTGTTTACCATTAAGAAAAATATGATTTAATGCATTTTTCCTAGCTTCCTGAAGGATCCTCGCAGCTATTTGCCAAAGAACAATTCTAACCGTAGATTTCTCGTCGGCAGAACCATGCAACTTCAACAAGAGGCGATTGTCGGTATGGATATCCTTGAAACTAGAAAAATGCTCTTCGGATTTAATCAATTCCAGATCAGAAACTTCTTCAGACTGAAGGGCCTTCTCAAGTAGTGCGTCAAAATTAGTAGTAGCTACGAGCCCTGTTAATCCTTTACGCAAAAGCTTAGCTAAGAATGCGTGATTAAGGTTTGGAATGCCCATCAAAAAAACATCAAGAATTGGGTCGATTTTGCCCATCTGGGAAATTGCTTCGAAAAAAGACTCAAACGGTAATTGTGATTTAAGAAAAACATTAATCAGAGTGGATTTGACGTTCAATTTCTTCAGGATTGCAATTTCCAATTCTTTAGCCAGTGGGAGTCCCGAATTCTTCGATACACCTGCACCAACAAAAAATGCGATGTTTCTTAACTTAATGGCCTCCGTAATGACGTTCACAAAATCATCAAATTTCAAATCAACCATATTTGAGTCATAAGTTTAAATAAAATTAAATTTTGGGAGCTTCCATTCTTTCAGGAAATGACCTTTATTGGCTTTGTCACAGCGTCCCAAAAGTTGTGTAAACATAAGGATACCTCTTCTGGAACATTTCCATGATCTCGCCCTAGCATTTACGGAATCCCCTCAGTGTTTTCCAAATGTGGTTAGTGAAGTGTATGCTTCTAAATTATGCTTATCATCATATATAGCCACATCATATAAAGCAGGGTATATATGGCCAAGGATGAAGTTATCAAAAGACTTGAAAATTCGTGGGAAATGCTGTCTAACAGAATAGACCATGCTCAAATGGAATTTTTAAAAAATGCAGAAGAGGAGGACCTCGCTAATAACCACTTCATTTGTTGGGAGGAAGCCGACGTTCCGTTTCAATTGGGCAGGTATTTTTACCCTGAAAGAGATGATGGCAGGTACGAATTCCATCTAGAAATGCGTCTGACACCTAATAACTTTGATGGGTATACATTCTCTGATAATGGTAATCTAGCTAAAGTACAGCACAAATTAGGAAAGAAAGTCGACATAGATTTTTTAGTGGAAGATCGAGAAGATGAGTTGCTATCAGTCTGTGGAGAAGCTAATTACTTTAGATATAAAATCGAAGGTGTCTCGCATGGTAGAAGGACATTGCTGGAAGCAATTGAAGAAGATTATGAAAGACTCAAAACCTTTTCACAATATAAAATATGCAGGCACACCGTTTATGCTGTATTGGACAAGCACTATCACAGGTCTGATCCAAAATTGTGGAACAAAGCAAAATCCTTGTTAAAAAAGATGAGGGAATCCGGCATAACGGTTTTTGTGAAGGAGTTCTAGACTAAATATATCTAATTCTTAGTTTTTTTTACTTATATACTTCAAAGCGTTACAAATGTTACGTAAAATCAAGAATTTCCTTTTTAAGAGTTTTTTATAGCATGGGTTAGTGTTAGATCATCTTACCCACAATTCCCGACACTGCGTACATCCAAAAATGTGAAAAGAAAAGATAAGTAAATGGCAGAAACAGTTCACAAAAATTCAAGATTATATGACCAAAATTTAACTTATTCCACTTACTACCCTCCTAATGCCAGACAAACTTATAGCGGTAACAAGAACTTCATCCAAAGGTTCCTCATTGAGAATGACCCTTCCAAAAGAAATAGCGGAGAAGTTGAATGTGTCGGAATCGGAGCACATAGGATTTTATGAAGTCAAAGGGGAGATTGTGGTTAGGAAGATTGAGTAACCACGCTAGTCTATCCAGTAATGTTTTGGTAAGATTCTCAGTCTTCTTAAGAAAGATAGCTGTAAATTCAAGAATGCGGTCTTAAGAATCTTAAAAATTCTAATAAAATTTTATTGTATAATTGATAATTGCTATTCCTGGGTTTGAATAGAATTAAATATATCTGACGATTACACAATTCTGGTTGAACGTATGCCTGAAGAAAGAGCCGCAATTCTTATTGACAATTATTATTTGAAAAAGGAAGTTCTGGATCAAATGCAAA
>JAKBQK010000514.1 GCA_021835265.1 Thermoplasmata archaeon | reverse complement strand
TCCAATCTAACAGGGGCGAACATTACCATAGAACCGGGTGTCGTTGTTACTTCAGATGGATGGAACATTTTTGCAAACGGAAGCTTTTGTAACTATGGCGTTATAATTACCGGAATGACCCCAATGGACTCATATCCACTTTCCTACGGAGGTTCAGGAGCAGGGGCACAGAGCCAGTCTGAAAATGCAGGTATTTCTTCAGGATTCTCAACCCTGGCCCCTGGCGGTAAGGGTTCAAGCAGTAATACTGTACCCGGAGGGAATGGAGCGACCCCCTATTTAAAGATAAATAGCACTACAGAAAACCTTTTCTCATACTGGTACAGAAACAATTTCAGTAATTTCCTTTCAGGAGCTGGAGCACAGAGCCTCAACGGGTTGCCATATTCCGCTGGGGCCTATGGAATAGCAATATGCGCACATAGCATAAATGTGGGAAGAATAGTAGCATCAGGTGCAAATGGGAGTGGAACCGGAAGTGGTACAGGTCTTATAGGTGGAGGCGGAGGAGGAGTGATATTTCTCTCCTACTTTGATAACATATCCCTTGAAAATAAGTGTAATGTTTCGGGTGGTCAGGGTGTTTACAGTCTAAATGGTGAAAGTAGCAGCGGAAATGGTGGGAACGGACAGATTGTGTGTTATGACAGGACGACCGGAGAAATCAGAGACCATGTTCCACATGGGAGCGCCATATCCATTCCTAATCGACCTACAAAAATCTATGATGGAACTAATCCACCAGGGCTGAATGTAAATGATATTTATGGTGGAATAACTGCAATTGCTGCCCTTGCTCTTTTGCCTGTATATTACTGGAAAAAGAAAGACTAATTCTTTATCCTCATTTTCCGTATTCTTTCTATTACTGATGGATCTTCAAGGCCACTTATGTCACCAGGATCCTGTCCTAAATACGCTGCCCTGATTACTCTCCTCATTATTTTCCCGTTTTTGGTCTTTGGAAGCTCATCTATATTTAGTATTTTATCTGGACTGAATGACTTTCCCTGCGATTTCTCAACCTCCTTTTTTATCCCCTCCCTAACAGCCTCATCATTTTTTCCCCTGTAGAAAATAACAATTGCTTCGCCTTTCTTTTCATGAGGCACTCCTATGGCAGCGGATTCAACTACGCCCGAAACCCTATCTGCAGCGTCTTCAATCTCTCCAGGACCAATCCTCTTTCCAGAGGTTTTTATAATATCATCTGCCCTTCCATACAGGAAGAAATAACCATCTTTGCTTTGCATTGCCCAGTCACCCTGTGACCAGAACCCTGGAAATTGAGACCAGTACGAGGTCCTGTATCTTTCCTCGTTATTCCAAACACCACGGGTCATTGATGGCAGGTGCTCCTTGGACACCAGATAGCCTATCTGATCATAGATTTCCTTACCTGAGCTATCAAAAACTGTTATGGCCATGCCCAGTCCTTTAAAAAGACATTTTGGCTTGAGTGGTGTTATGGGAGTTGATGCAAGGAAACACCCTATTATGTCTGTTCCTCCTGATACATTACATATGGGGACTTTGCTTTCACCCCATACCCTGAATACATATTCCCACGATTCTCTATCCCATGGTTCTCCTGTAGAGCCAAAGGCTTTAAGATTTTTGAATGACCTACTTATTCCATTGAATTTCATTGTTCTCGCAAAGGTAGGAGAAATACCAAGAATGGTTATAGCATGCTCTTCCACAAGATCCCATACTCTTTCATTTTTTGGGTAATCCACTGCACCTGGATAGAGAAATAGTGTCCCCCCAAGAGCGTTGGCTCCCATTATTTCCCATGGCCCCATCATCCACCCGAGATCAGTAATCCAGAAGATTGTATCATCTTCCTTGAAATCAAGGTAGTATTTAACCTCCTTAACAATGTTGATGAATGATCCACCATGGACGTGAACTGTGCCCTTTGGCTTTCCAGTTGTTCCTGATGTATAGAGCATGATTGCACCATCTTCTGAGCCGGTTTTTTCACTTTCCATATATTCTCCGTTCTGGAGAAGTTCGTTGAAATCAAGCTCATCTTTGTTGATCCTGTCGAGTGTTATGAGTTTTATTCCTTTTATATCTTTTATATTGGCGGCCATTTTTATTTCCTTACCCTTCCGCCTGTAGCCCTCAATGGTGAAAATATATTTTATATCACTATCCCTAACCCTGGTTTCCACTGCTTCCCTTCCATATCCTGAGAACATTGGAACTGCGATTGCACCCATTCTCATTATAGAATACATGGAAATAATTGCCTCTGGAACCATTGGCATGTATATCCCTACCCTGTCTCCCTTCTTTATACCAAGATTTTTCATTGCTCCTGATAGTTTACCTGTTAACACGTCAAGTTCCTCATAAGAAATGCTTCTGAATTTACCATCTTCATAAACACACTTTATTGCGGGTTTCTTACTTTTCTTATATCTTTCAACACAGTTAAAAGCTATATTTATTTCACCATCTATAAACCATCTTGAAAATTCCTTTCCCTTTGAGCTGTCCCTAACCTTTGTATATGGTCTCGAAAACCAGATACCTGAGTGCCTAACCACTGAATCATAAAACTGTTCAATATGGCTGTCTGAAAATGTGTAGAGTTCATCAATAGTCTTCAGCCCTATGAAGTTTTTGAGGGCGTTGATATTGCTGTTATCAATTGTCATCTGATCTGGAAAAAATACAGTTTCACTCTGTGTGTCCATAATTCAATAGATAAAAATCCTTTATTTTAAACTATGCGGCTTTTAAAAATGCAATAATTGGAGAATAAAAACATATTACAGTTTAGGTTGTGCAAAAAACCTTCTTAGGTCAGATTTCAGCTTTGATGACTCGCTTTGATTGTTATACAGAGAAAATTTCTATATGCATGAGACATTAACGCGTGTTGAATGGAAGTATTTATGAAAGGGAACTGGTATCCATACTGTCAGGAAGCCAGAAAGTTATTGGAAAGTTGTCTAAAAAACTTGATTTCCTATCAAAGGAAGCATATGAACATCTGATTAAATACCCTTTTTTTGTGACCAGGGCAGCAGGTTCAAAAGGTGCTGATCTGATTGCTGTTAGATTTGACATGTCTATGGTAATTGAGGTAAAGAGTTCACAGAATCCAGTACTCGCCTTTTCTTCCTCCTCTGGAAAAAATCAGGATCAGGCTGAGAGACTGGCCAAGAAGTGCCTTAATTCTGGCATATTTCTAATTTACGCCTTCAGGCTAAAAAATACAGAAGGCGATCCCTGGAGAATGTTCAATATGGCTGTCTGAAAAT
>JAKBQK010000046.1 GCA_021835265.1 Thermoplasmata archaeon | reverse complement strand
TAAGAATCTACAAACACTATCTGTTGTAACACATTACAACTTGAATTCAGGAACTGCTTTTCCTGATATGGCAAACAGTACAGTAATGAGTCTATCATATCAGGAGGCGTTGGATAATTTATCAACGGGGTTCGTGAATGATGTTGAAAATGTTGCAGGACATATGCCTGCGAACACATATTATTCATTCATGGCAAACAATTCCTATTATAATTTAACAAACAGCCATGTGGATATGAAAAGCCTGGTGTACAATAAATACAGCCTTAGCCTTTACACCTTTGCCAATTACACAAATACAAAAATGTCTTCAAAAGACTATAAGAATCTTGTATTGAAGGTTTATCAGAAAGGAACACAATATACTCCATCCACTGTAAACTATGTAACTTACATTAATTACAACAACATCAATGTTTCAGTCCAGTCCGCATCATCATCTGTTACCTATGGAAATCCATTTGAAATTATGCCAGTAAGCAAAAGTTCAATGGTAACTGTTTCCTTTGGAAAGGTTCAGAATCCATATTTCGTAAACTCAAATGCAGTAGTATATTACAAGGGAATGGTTACAACTTCTTCAGTAATTAACACAACTGCAAGAAACACACTTGTAGTGGTTCCATACAATACTATATTCTCAATTAACATGTCAAAGACTCTTTATAATCCAATTATAGGCCAATATCAGTATAAGTCACCAGTATCGTTTATGTGGAAAAATTCTACAACCAGTTACAATGGCTATAACTACAGCTTGAAGTTGATGAAAACTACAGAGTTCTTGCTTACTGGTATGGATAGCTCTGGATTCTCCAATGTTACTAATGTAACGTTCATTGTGCTGAAGAACACTGAATCACCAAATGTAAATTTTACATACACATTTAACGGCAAAGTTCACAAAGTGATGTCATCAACAGCTAACACAGGAACAGTGTCAATAACGGTACCACAAAACTCACAGGTCACGTTCGACGCTTCACTGAGTTCCTTGAACCTTACCTATAACAAAGAAAAATACAGTGTTCAGTTAAGTTACAGTTGGATGTTTCCAAATTCAACACTTAAAGGTGCAACCGTAAACTACCAGTTTACAACTCCAACAATTAACGGAGTCCCTAAACTTGGAATGCTGAACGTTACCAGTGCAGGAAATACAACAAGGTCTGTTCAGATAAAGGCAATGGTCAATGATACAACAAATCCAAGTGCAGTTGTAACAATTCAGAATCCATCAAATAAGAATATTACTGCAATCCCAGCAGGTTCACCAGTGATACTGACAGCTAATTACTCAACTGACAAATATTATGGAAAATCAAAGCTTAGCTATAACTGGACATTCATGTTTGCAAACGGAACGAAAATACCTGCAAACACAGCAAATCTTACAATTCTAAAGTATGACAGTTCCTCCAGTGTCTGGAATAGATCAGCATGGGTGGAAGTTCAATTCAACCTTGTTTCAAAGATCCACATATCTCTAAAGGTTACGAACCCTGTACTGAGTGGTTATGATAACATTTCATACACAACTACTTACAGTGGACCAAAACTGCTTGTTAGCGGTGTTCATTATTCGGGAACTTTCTCTCAAGGTGTTACAAAGGAGGTTCAGGTAAACGTTACGAATCATGGTAAAGTATCTGTTACAGGGCTTACCATAGTTGTATACGATAATGGTGCTCTTTTGAAAAGCAAATCATTCACACAAACTTTGGCAGTTAACCAGACCAGAACATATGATATTAACATATCACTGGCTAATTCTGGTTCACAGAGCCTGTCGTTCCAGGCCTCAAACTCAGCACAGCCAAACTTTGTACAGAAGGATGGCCAGCTTGTTAAGACTGTAAGCGTTGGTGTGTCATCTGATAGAGTACTTCTGGTTATAGTTGCAATTATAGTAATAATACTAATACTGGCCCTACTGTATTACAGACTCACAAAGGGAAAATTCCCTGGTGCAACAAGGGCAAGGCAACAGTCTCTCCCACAGTCAAATCAGAAAAAGATAACAGACCAGAAGCAAGTGCCTAAGAAAGACAGTAACACAAAACAATAACCTATTATCTTTTACAATTAAATTTATTAATAACCTATTTTACAGCATAATCGATTTATTTTAGAGTTCACAAAAGTTTAAAAGATTCTCCAACAGGCAAGAGTCTTTAAATATTTCTAATCCTGAGGCTGTCCTTCCTGAGAAATTGCATCTTCAGGCGTAACATGATACCTTTCTCTCTTGTGACATTGTGGACACTTTACCGAGAAAGAGTAAGGTCCCCACCTGAAAATCAAACCTAATGATGTGTCAGAAAGACTATTCCACTCAGAATAGTTTACATTGAATTCATTTCCACAATTGGGACATTTTACATGATACAAACCAGACAAATCTATCCTTTCAGAATTTTTTTAAACTATTTAAACCATTGACTATTATCGTCTAGGTTCCTTGAGTCAGAACCTACAGTATTAATATATATCTTACATCTTTTTCACGTTCTTTATTCCAACAATTTGTGAACTGTCGTCAATAATGTTCATGTATGTTTTCAGGATGTTTAATCTTCTCTCCTGTATACCTGTTTCCTCACCGAGTACCTTACATTTCTCGTAAAATGTAGTGAATTTTTTAGATAAATCCAGAATATAACCGGTGATGATATCTGGTCTCAGGCTTTTGGTTGCGTTCATTATTTTATATGGATATTTATACATCTCAAGAATGAGATCATTTTCTTCCTTTTCAATGTTTTTAGATGACGCTTCCTCTGAACTTGATTTTACCTTTTCCATTATGCTACTTGCCCTTGTATAGGAATACATAATAAAGGGAGCAGTTTCGCCATTGAAATCCAGAGCATCTTCCCACTTGAATGTAATGGGTTTTTGCATATTGATCTTCAGCATATAGAATCTTAGGGAAGAAACTGCTATATCCCTGCTTATTTTGTCAACATCCTTTTCTTCACTATATCTACTCAGCACTTCGTTTCTGGCCTTTTCATATAACTTCTCATAAACTTCCTTCACGGTGACACTCGTGCCCTTTCTTGTAGACATTCTTCCAGATTCCAGATTTACCATGCCATAATACACAAAATCAAGAGAATTCTTATAGTCAAGGAGCTGATGCATAATATAATCCATGATCTTTCCATGTTCCTTATGATCTTCCCCTACCACAACAATGCATTTGTCATACTGTGAGAATTTGTACATATGGTATGCAATATCTCTTGTTACATAGAGACTTGTACCGTTCTTTCTTTTGACAAAAATCTTCCTGACATTGGGGACGTCTATGTATAATGCCCCATTTTCGTCCAGTATATACTCTGATAGATCTTTAATAACTTCTTCTGTTTCTCCAGTAACAATAAATTCTGACTCCCATGTGAACTCATCCATCTTTATGTTGAGGAGTTCTAGATCAGAAACAATATCATCCAGCATTATCTGGGCTATATTCTTGATCTGATTTATGAGGTCATCATCCCCTTTCTCATATTTCTCCATTAGTAATTCTACTTCTTTCTCGTCACCTTTTTGTTCAAAATATTCATAAATCTTTTTATATCCATCTAGCAGGATTTCCTTTGTTAATGTCTCACCTTTGTGGAATTTCTCATAGCCGAGATACAGTGATACCATCTGTTTACCGGAGTCGTTTACATAATACTGAGTGACAACCCTGTAACCATACCTTTCCATCAGTCTTGCTATGGAATCCCCTATTATGGAATTTCTAATTCTCCCCATATGTATGGGACCAGTGGGATTTGTGCTTGTATGTTCAACAGATACCCTCTCTGGATCCTGAAATGATTCAGGAAAAGATCCCGTGGTTTGAAGGGATTCATGCATGGCATTCAGGAGATACCAACCATCTGTAATGATATTTATGTAACCATTTTCATATTCCAGGGATTGCACAAATGGAAGTTTCTTCAGCTCATTCATTATTGCATTTAATTTAGTATCAAAGTTATCAACCGTTTTCTCATATCTTACCAATCTGACTGTAATATGTGCATGTTCAGTCTGATCAAAAATCACATCTTTCTCATCCAGATTCTCGATGTGTTTTCTGGCTTCAGACTTTGTTAATTCCAATATGTCCTGAAATAAAAGCATGTTTTGAAATCAATTGGTTGCTAATAATCCTTATTCCATTTCCTCCTTAAATCCAAGAGAAATTAAATCATCTATAAATGAAGGATAACTCTTGTTAAGACTTTCAGGATTGCGTACAATGAATTTCTCTGATACCATAGACTGAGCCAGAATGGTCTCCATAACAATTCTGTGATCTAATGAGATTGGGAGTGCAGGTGAAATATCGTCTCGGCATGGACTAATATACAGAGTTTCGTCTTCGTCAGTTACATCCGACCCAAAGGCTTCAGCTATTTGAATAATGGCCTTTTTCCTGTCACTCTCCTTTCCTGATAGTCTATCTGAATTTTTAATGCTGGCTCCCTTTTGGGAAAACATTCCAAGAAGGGCTATAACTGGTGCCAGATCTGGATTTATGTTGACATCAACCTCTAGCATACTAGTAATATCTTTTTTCATGGCAATTATTGAATTTTCTCCATATTGCAGGAGTCCATTAAGCAAATTTAGAATATTTGCATCAGGTTGCATGCTTTCCTTTTTCAGATTATTTATCTCTATTCCTTTTCCTGATAGTAATAGTCCAGCTGCAATAAGGAATGAGGCTGATGAATAATCTCCTTCTATATCAAATGAAGTATTCATTTCATTCAGCGTTCCATTTATAATGAAATCACTTCCGGTTCTTTTTATTGTCAGTCCTAATTTTCTAAGTATATCTACAGTCATATTTAGATATCCTTCTGAATTAATCTCTCCTTCAATATGTACTATCTTTTCGTCGAGGGGGTTGAGTGCCATGTATAAAAGAATAGAACTGGTGAACTGTGAACTGAGTTCTCCATTTATGGATATTTCATTCACATATATGGCATTAGTCCCATCAAAAAGGAGTGTTCTACCATTCATTGAAAATCTGCATCCAATGCTTTCCAGTGAAATTATAAGTGGTTTCAATGGTCTTTCCAAAAGCTTCCCTTCAGTCTCAATTGCGCAACTGCATCTTCTTGATGCAAGAAGACCAAGTACCATTCTAAGAGCAGTACCAGATTCTCCAACATTTATTAACTCCGGATTAGTGAATGAACCATAAATATTGTAATATTTTCCGTCCTTTATTATCTTCATTCCGTTAGAACTGCATATTCCCAGTGCAATTATCTCGTCATCGCATCCAGAGATCGGTCCAATTCGTTTGTGACCCGGAAGGAATGCAGAAAGCAATAAAACCCTCTGTGACATGCTCTTGGAAGAAGGGGCATCCACCTTTCCACTTAGTTCTTGCGGAATTAAAATCCTACTCATTTTTCCACTCATGAGATGAAGGAATGTTTGTACTCGAGGCAACAAGAAAGCCCACATTACCTTTTTTGAGAATTTCCACGTCTCTTTCCAGTGTTTTTGGGTTTTCATACTGAAGAAAGAGAGAAGGCCCTTTACCATTTATTCCCATAATGTTGAATCTGAGTTTGTTCAATATCTCACCCGGCATATTGATACCTGATATTGTTCCAAGATAAAATCCATTCATGATGGCAATATCCTCGAAGTTGTATGAATTCAGTCTCTGAAACATTCTCTCATATGCATTCCTGAGGAATGATAGATCAATCTTGCCAAAATCATAACTCGATCTTCTTCCTTTCGAGGTTATTATTATGTAATGTTTTTCCTTAATCCTGTAATGCCTGAGCAGCCTCGCATTCCTGTTATCTGTTATGCACAATCCACCAAGCACCGAAGCATATAGATCATCAGATGCTCCAGTGGCTGAGACTCTTATCTGTCTTGATATTCGGCTTGATACTGTCACAATATCTTCTATTTCCATTTTAATGTCATTGAATAGGGAATAAGCCTTCACAACTCCAGAAACTAGAGCACTGCTGCTCTTAAGCCCCATCCCTGAAGGTATCTTCCTGTTTACATCTATCTGCAGTTCTGAATCCTTCCCATACTGGCTTTTCAATATGGAAAGCATCCTCCTTATATTCCACTGGTTTTTCTTTGCCTCCCCTTTTCTTGCCACTATCTCCATCTGATAGTCCAGTGCCATTGCTGCCCCTTTCCAGTTCACGAAAGCACTGAGAACAGATATCCCCGAATTCATTTTCAGGATAAGCGTTTCGTCATCCATTTTAAAGTATCACCTCTTGCCCTGCTGAATATTTCCCTTTCGCATTCATCCGTGAAAAAGATCCTGTAAGTCTCTTCTGCCTGTCTGAAGAACATATCCCTGCCATTGATTGCCCTGCCTCCACTTTCAGCAGCATATTTCATGAATTTTGTTTCATCATACTGGTATGTAAGATCTATGGCAGTGGCCTTTTCGTCATAAAAATATGGAGAGAACGGTGATTGGTCATCTTCATTCATTCCCAGTGGTGTGCAATTGATCAGGACATCATATTTTTCCATATCATCGTAACTTCTAATTTTCATGTTCCCGTACTGCCATGTTCCCTTAATTTTTTTTCTGGTTATTTCTGGATTTCTGGTAAATATATGCATGGTGTCAGGGCTAAAGTTTGTAAGTATGTAATAGATCATTATTCTGGCAACTCCACCAGCTCCAGCTATAGAAACTCTTTTTCCATCAAGACTCACACCATTCTTAGTGAATAGCTCCTCGATTCCAGCATAATCTGTGTTGAAGGCTGTAAAACCATTTCCCTCACGCTTTATAACATTTGAAACACCAGCCTTCCACACAAGCGGGTCCCTGTTTTCAGTATACCTGAGGATATCTTCCTTATATGGGATTGTCACGTTGAAGCCCTGGAAGCTCACATCCATTTTTTCCATCAACCGTTTCAATGTTACAGGACTAACATTTATTGCTGTGTAAATATTATTATTTTCTTCCAGTTCGAATATTCTGTTGAACAGAACCTCACTCCAGGACTTTCCAACGGGTGATCCAAGAAGTCCGTACATCATCTCACATCATTCTCCCTGCTTTTAAAAACAATTCCTTGAAAACCTCTATTTTAAGTTCTGCCATATTTGTCATTCCCGGTTTAGTGGCCATTGGAATTGTAATTTTTCCATTTCTTATTTTCTTGTCATTCATTATGTATGAAAGGCTTCCATCAAGCATTTCATCACTGACCTCTATCTTATTTATGCCATATCTCTTCATCAGTTTGTTCATTATACTTATCCCATCATAC
Source organism: Thermoplasmata archaeon (assembly GCA_021835265.1). Next base: position 9,095 of record JAKBQK010000046.1, on the reverse strand, counting down.
TTCATCATTCCATAGATCTCTGACATCTTCATTTCATACATAATTCCATATATCACTGCCGCTCCGTGAGTTATGCTGTTTTTGGATATTGCTTCAATTCCATGTGCTACTGTGTGCCCAAAATTCAGTACATATCTTCTTCCCAGAAGTTCATATGGATCTTGATTACACACTGAAGCTTTTATATCTGCGTTTTTCACTATCAGATCTCTGAGAATATCTCCATTCTTCACACTTTCCATATCATTATTCAGGAGCGTTTCAATTATAGTGTAATCCATGGAAAATCCGTGTTTTATTATCTCAGCCATGCCCTCTCTTATAATCTGATCATTTTTCATCAGAAAGTCAGTATCAGCTACTATTCTTTCAGGGTTCCTGAATGTTCCAATAGCATTCTTTACTCCAGAAAAATTTATTCCGTTCTTTCCACCTATGGAACTGTCAATCTGTGACAGTAGTGTTGTTGGTATCGCCTTCAGTCTCAATCCCCTCTTGTACGTGGATGCTATGAAACCAGAAAGGTCACCAATGGTACCCCCTCCTATATATGTCAGGTAGCTGTTCCTCTCCACTTCTCGTTCCATTAAAATCCTGCAGACTTCTTCATAGTTATCAATTCTCTTTGAATTTTCACCATCTTCAACAAAGATAATTTTTCCTTCTGAAAACCTTTTTATCTTCTCTGGGTAAATATTACTTATAGTTTCACTTACAATGAATGTTCCCTCATCGTTCTCAACTTCTATTGCATTTTTTCCGCATACATACTCAGTTTCATCATATCCTATGGTAAGCTTCTTTCTCACTGTTTCTCCACTCATGTTGCCCACCTTTTCGTGTTGAATTTCGCGGAAAAATTACATTTTTTCATTTTTTTTCTCATGCCAAAGCTTATTAAGGGAAATAAGAGTTTTCAAATTTATGTACAGAGGCTCACTGACCATAATTGTATACAATTCATTCTCTGAGATAGCTCAGGAACAAATACTGGAGAAATTCGAAGGTGTTGATTCACTGAACCTTCTTATAACCGATGGAATAATGCTCTCCCCTTCATTCCTCTCACATCTCTCAGTCAGAAATGTTAAGATACAGAGAATACTTACATCTCACCAGCTCATAAGGGTGATGGGGGAGCTGGAGACAACAGCATGTGCTATGGTTCTTAATAGCAGGGCAGTTGAGGACTGGGACTCAGAATCTGTAAGCTATATGATGGATGCAATGGCCGTATGGCCCATCACACGTGGACTTTTTGCATTCGTTGAATTCATTGGAAAACCACCCATAAGTGTGAGAACAAACCACTTAATGAAGAGAGCATTTTACATGCCAGATACAGGGGGTGATGAGAAATGGGCAGAAACACGTACACGTCAAGGCAGGTTATGGAAAGTCTTGCAAAGGCAATGAAGTCCATGGAGAACTCCATGCCTGAAAGAGACAGGAGGTTATTTGATGAAATACTCCTCATGGGTAGGATCCACGCCTCTCAGATGGACCTTTCAAAGTTATCTCCAGAGACAGCCTTTCTCATATCAGTAATCATGGAAATGATGGATAGAATAGATCATGGGCAGTAGAACCATAGTCAATCTTACAGCATGGAAAAATCCCACACTTTGGATTTATGAAAATGGCAAAATACAATATGAAAAGATCCACTGGAGGAACTGGATATTTGTCACCGGAGACCAGTTTGATATGGAATTTCTTGAAAGGCAAATGGAAGATGCTGGAGATATAGTTTATGAACATTCGGTGGAAAGAGATGTATATTCAAGAATTGAAGGTTTGAGAATCTATATACCACAGATCAGGGAAAGGGAATTCATAAAAATAATAAAGGGCATAGGATATGGAAGGAAATTCAGGATATATAATGGTCTCCTCGATCCTGGACTGAAGATCATGGCTGCCAGTAATTTAACCTATTTTTCCATAGAAAGCCCTCTGGATCATGATCCAGAAATACCCTACATGAAGTTCAATGTTAAATACAACGGATACAGATGGAAACATGCTGAAATAAATGGTGTGGAATTCACCAACGAAATGGATGCCATGAAATTCTTTATGGATAATTTCCAGCGTTTTCCCATAATAATATACTATGATGCAACTTCAATGGCAACATTCCTTTCACGCATAGACATGATCATCGGTAAGAGGATAGGATACAGAATAAGTGGTGGCAGATCATTCATGTCATATGGAAGAGTCTCATATTCTACACCTTCAATACACATAAATGGAAAGATATCAATAAATGGGAATTCTTTCATGTATGAAGAAGGCGGCATTGAAGGCATATTTGAGATAAGTCGCATAACCGGGCTCTCTCCAGAGACAGTATGCAGGGTAACACCTGGAACTGCTGTTTCATCACTGGAAAACTACGAGGCCATAAGATCAGGGATTCTTATAATTACAGACAAGGATGATCATGAAGATCCAAAGCCGCTGAGTGTTTTTATGGAAAGTGATCGCGGGGGATATGTATTTCAACCGCTCCCGGGATTTTATAGAAATGTTTACGAGATTGACTTCTCGTCAATGTATCCATCCATAATGCATCATTTCAATATGTCACCAGAAACAATCGGGACCGATAAACAGGTAAAACTCCCAGGGGATAATCCATACAGTACCAGCGTTTTGAAAGGATTCATCCCCTCATCACTTGACATACTGCTCAAGAGGAGACTTATATACAAATATAATAAGAGGATCAGAAGAGATTTTGAGCTGAGGGATAAGGTTCTGAAATGGCTTCTTCTAACATCCTTTGGATACACAGGGTTCAAGAACGCAAGGTTTGGAAAGATAGAGATGCATGAAGCCATAACTTCCGTTGGAAGATGGGCACTTGAGACGGCCATGAGGATAGGCGAATCTGAGGGTTTCACTCCCATACATGGAATTGTGGATTCACTGTTTATTCAGGGAAATGGGAACATACAAAATCTTCTGAAAAGGGTGAGGAAGAACACATCCATAAATATAGTGATGGATGGATACTATAAGTGGATGGTGTTTCTGCCAGCAAGATCTGGTCTTGGTGCGTTAAACAGATATTTCGGACTGAAATATGACGGGAGCTACAAGGTGAGAGGAATAGGGATTAGACGTTCAGATTCTCCGTCACTGGTAATAAGGGCGCAGCAAGATATACTGAGGCTACTTGAAGAACTTGAGCCGGGGGTAAATGATCACTCCATATACACAAGATATATAGAATTAAAAGACAGATATGTAAGAAACATTGACAGATTTCCGAAAAGCGATTTTTCACTCACTCTGAGGCCGTCAAAATATTATGAGGATTATATGATTAAGAACATACAGAAAGCATCAATGGAATCGCTGATGGAGGATGGGATCGAGATCATGCCAGGGCAATCCATGAATGTAATAATCAATGATTCAGTAAAAAAGGTTGTTAACTTTGATGATCAACCGGTTGACAGGAAGTTCTACACCAGGATTCTTCTTAGAAACTTTGAGCCATTCGATTTTCTCTTCTCCAAACTCATTGTAAAAAAGCAACCAGATCTTTCATGGTGGTTCTAAATCTTCATTCTATTATTTCAAATATTTTCTGTATAAGGACTGAAACTGGTAGATCGCCCATGAAAAATCTCTTTTTAACCCCCTTTCCCCTGCCTAAACTTTCCCTCACACCCTCAACTATATCAAGAGATTCCAGGTGTCTTATTGCCCTGTAGATAAGAGGAAGATCTGGGATTGGTTGATCCCTTGTTTCAAAATTTACTCCTATCTGATCGGTTATATGTTCCATGGTTGCATCAATGTTTCTTTCAAGTATCTGACAGATAGACAGGAGGATCAGCAGTTCTTTCTGATCCAGTTCCATCAATTTACTTTCAGTAATATACGGGTTGATCATTGCAGAAGCCTTCCTGACAGTTTCCATGTCAATTGTCCTTCTATTGTCATAATCGCTAATGAATGCAGCTTTCTGCAATATTTCTATGGCCATCCTTGCACTTCCAGATCTTTCACTTATGGACGCTATGCCATCAATTATATCTGGCTCAATAACACCATCATAAAGCGATTCCTTAGACCGGTGATCCAGAATGCCTGAAAGATCTGACGTTGAATATTTATTAAATTTCATTTCGTTGAAAATACCGATTCGTCTGATCTCCCTGGATGTCATGTGCAGGGCAGGATTATCAACTGATGCGAGGATCAGACCCATCCTAAGATCATAGAGCTCTGCCGACCTGAGCACATTGTATAATCCATCTGGATCAGTCTTTACAAGATTCAGACATTCATCCACAACAAGTATAATTGGCATGGAGGTAGATCTCTTGAGTGCCATGAATAGAGAATCAAATGGCTGTTTCTCGGAGACCTGTTTTCCAAGTGAACTAAGTATCTTTACCACAATTCTCTTGAAGGAACCTACTGATATGGCATTTTCATAGTGGAAATAACATCCAGTTTCCATGGATGCAAGAAATCTCAGTGTAACAGTTTTACCTGTACCTGACTGACCGTAGATAAAAATGTTGCTTGATAAACCTCTCATTACTGGAAATACCACATTCTTCCGTAAAGAATCTATCTCAATATCTCTGTTAATAAGGTACCCTGGAATATAAGATGTCTCCAGGGGTTCAGGATTTTTTATTATTTTTCCCAATTATGCTCTTGCAAGTGCCGATAGGGATGTGATTTCCCTGGAATGCTCTACTCCATAGTGCTTCACTTTCTCTATATCCACTCCCATCTTTGCGGCCCTCTTTTCGATGTATTTCATCATAAGATATCCACCACCGGAAATAAGTGATCCAGTTCCTATCCTTGATAAGAAGTTACCATCGGTGTCCCTGAAACCATCTCTTGTGGCCATTTTTGAAAGATGTCTGTAGGATGCATAGTAAACTGCCATCATATCCTTTGAGAGCATATTTGTGTTGAGCGATCTGGACTTTATTCTCCCAAGAGGAACATTTACAAGTGGTGTGACTGTAAATTCAAAGGGTCTGCCACCCTCAGAGTATGAGTTACTGAGTCTGTTTATCATTTCTACCGTTTGCCAGTTATCATCTTCAGTCTCCTCATTCTGACCAACCTGTAAGGTGAATGCCGGTCTCCAGTAATTCTTTGTTTCTACGTATACTCCCTGCCAGACAATATCCAGCCAGCTTCCGTCTGGACCAATTCTGAGTGGAAGGGTCTTGTTAGGCATATGTTTTTTGGCAAGTTCATCGCTACCAGTCTCCACTCCCGTTTGGATACCTATCCAGTTCCTCGGTCCTGTTTTAAGTATCTTTGAAAGTTTTTCCATCATTTCTGGATAACCTGCAGGTATGGAAACACGTCCATGGGTCGGATTTGACGTCTTGATACCCTTAACATTCATTACTGCTGTTAGAAGTTCTGTAAGTGCTTCTTCATTTGGCGCAAATAAATTGCCGTGCTTGTAACCGAAGAATTCATCTGAGTGAAGCCACCCATTAGTTATCCCGGCGGATGCATTTATCTCAAGTTCAGCAACGACATTTTCGGTAGGCTCATATCTAAGCGGTCTTAGGGTTACTTCACAGAAGTCACACCCCACCCCACAACCTCTCATAACTTCAACCATTCCCTTCATGGAAGGTGCAACAATTCTCGGTATCTCCTCAAGTCTTGGGTATGCTGCTTTGGAAAATCCTCTTGAAAGGAAAAGTGGATCATTTATTGTAACTCTTTTGAAGTTTTCATCATAACTTACAAAACCAGTTCTGAAAACATTTTTGTCTATGTCACCTGATGCTATCTGATCAAATAACATTGGTGCAATATCATCTGCCTCACCTGAAAATACATAGTCGTAATGATATTTCTCTATCTCGTCTCTTAGAATTGTAAATTCCCATACTCCTGGTCCACCAACGATCAGTTTTGCCTTCTTTCCCTTCCTTACCACGTTGATTCTATCCATCAGTTTATCCCAGTCTCTCCTTACCCATGCATCGAGATTACCTCCAAAAAGTGCATAGTAGGACATTGTTGTCGGTCCGATACCCAGTGGATCCATAGTTGAAACAGCTATGATTTCCGTGTCATCCTTGATAAAATTCTCAAGATGATCTTCGTGTGCAACTGCTATTTCTTCTCTCTTGAATTTAGTAAGAAGACTGGCTTCAAGCTTCCTTATGGCATATGGTGCAAATATTGTTTCACCATTTGGTTTAGCAGGGGGAGCAGGCCCCTTCAGGAATTTGTAAACTCTTTCTGGTATTGCCTTTCCAGGCGCACAGGGTAGAAAATCTAAAAGTGGAAAATTCCTGTATTCATAACTCAATGTGCTATCCGATATTAATACAAATCTCGTCATTTTTTCACCCTCAGTCAGTTAAAAACTTATGGTTCATAAATATTTTGAAAATACCGTTAAACATAAATAGATAAATTCGCATCGTATTTACCAGTTTTTTCATTACATTTAATTGATTTTTACTAAATAACATATCTTAACTACTCACATTTTTGCCAGACCGAAACCGGTTCCATCAGATCCATCGTTAGATCCTATAACCAAGATCGTAACAGGATACACTGTGTTACTGTTTTCAGGATTGAATGTTTGCATATTTTCAAACGCAGTTAATGAAACCATCATTTTTAGGTTTATTATGGTATTATTCTTAAAGTTAGTCACTGTGATGTAATTGTATTTATCCGTTGAATTTACTACCAGTCCATTATAAGTGGATGACGTATTGATGAAAGATGTAAGGTTTGTTTGGCTACCAGAACCGGTTGAAACATTACCAAAGGAAAATACAGAAACAGTGGATGCGTCTGTCTTCACTGTTATGTTAAATTCTATGCATCCGGGACTTTTGACAAATACCAGATCCTTTTGTGATTGTGCTGCAGTAACGTTCAGATAACCGCCTGTTGTAGATAGGGCGGTCTTGCTGTTGAATATTGTCACATAAGTCATTCCAGAAAATACAACAAGAAGTGCCACAGTTAAAACTATAGCTCCTTTTCTGCCTAACATAAGATGTGATTACATTTGCATATAAAATAGTTATTAATATTTCATTACTTAATCAATTATGAATTAAGTATTTATACAACCCTGAAATACAAGCTTGATTAAAGATGGTTCAGTACAAATGGGTTGCATTATCCAATACTACACTTGGTGTTTTGATGGCTTCAATTAACAGCACCATTGTGTTAATATCCTTACCAGCTATTTTCAAAGGTATACATTTGAATCCTTTCCTGGGTTCATCTTTTCAATATCTGCTCTGGATACTGATGGGTTACATGATGGTAACCGCAGTGCTATTGGTTACATTTGGGAGATTATCAGATATATTTGGAAGAGTCAGGTTATTTAACCTTGGTTTTCTTATTTTTACAGTAGGTTCCATATTGCTTTATCTTACACCCGGAACGGGAGATACAGCGGGACTTGAATTAATTCTATTCAGGATGGTTCAGGCAGTTGGAGCTTCATTCTTATTTGCAAACTCTGCAGCAATCATAACAGACAGTTTCCCTGCAAATGAAAGGGGAAAAGCCATGGGGCTAAACCAGATAGCGGCCCTTGCCGGATCCCTTATTGGTTTAATTCTTGGAGGAATACTTGCTACAATATACTGGCGAGATGTGTTTCTGGTGAGTGTTCCGGTTGGTATTATAGGTACAGTATGGTCATATGCAAAGCTTAAGGAAACCTCAACACGTCACGAGAAACAAAAATTGGATATTCCAGGAAATATTGCGTTCGCTGGAGGTCTAACACTGATACTTCTCGGCGTAACTTATGGTCTTATGCCCTATGATAACTCAAGCATGGGATGGGGAAATCCGTATGTAATTGCTTCAATGGCGATCGGCGTAATTCTGGTTATTGCATTCATATTCATAGAAAGGGCAGTTGAACAGCCAATGTTTAACCTCTCATTATTCAAAAACAGGGCGTTCGCAACTGGAAGTTTTGCAAGTATGCTACAGTCAATGGGAATGGGCGGTCTGATGTTCATGATAATCATTCTTCTTCAGGGAATCTGGCTACCATTGCACGGGTACAGTTACAGTTCCGTACCATTCTGGGCTGGGATTTATACCATCCCTATGATGCTGGGATTTGTGGTGTTCGGTCCAGTTAGTGGCGCTTTATCGGACAAGATAGGAGCCAGACTTATATCCACAGTTGGCTTAGTAATAAGTGCAGTTGCATTCCTGTTACTTGCAACCCTACCATATAACTTCGCGTACGTTCCATTTGCCCTGATGCTATTTATGATGGGATCAGGAATGGGAATGTTCGCTGCTCCAAACATAACAGCGGTAATGAATTCAGTAAAGCCACAGCTAAGAGGTGTTGCCTCAGGAATGAGAGCGACCTTGCAAAACACAGGTCAAACAGCAAGTATGGGTATATTCTTCACAATCGTTCTTGTATATCTAACAAGACTCATACCGGGTTCTTTCGGTCCTGCACTTGCAACATCCGGTGCACCTGTTCTCATACCAATATTTGATAAGCTGCCTCCAACCTCAGCACTGTTCTCAGCATTTCTTGGCTACAATCCAGTAGGTACAATTCTTTCAGAACCCGCACTGGCTGGATTAAGTGCCTTAATACCACATTCAGTAATCGTAACACTTGAAGGAAAGATATGGTTCCCAACTGCACTGGCAGGATCATTCATGACATCTCTAAGGATGGCATTCATAGCTGGATTCTTCATCTTCATTGTGGGAGCAATACTTTCAGCACTGAGGGGAAAGAGGGTTATATATGACGATTCCAAGAAGGAGGTTGTAAATGAATCTGGATCATCCTCTCCTTCACCATCTGTATCTCCTTCAACAGTGAAGACAGAGGAAGTAAGAAACTAAAATTTTAAAAATTTTAATAATAGATTTTAAACTACGCATAAATTATTACTAAATTAAAATGTCTTTCCACAATTTATAGAAATGGAAGAGTTCATTTTTAGAATGTTTCAATGCAATGAACGTTTTACTATTTGACATATTAAAATTATTTTATAATGCTCTGAATACAAAATTCCTTTGAATTGAGAGAGTTTAAGATA
>JAKBQK010000006.1 GCA_021835265.1 Thermoplasmata archaeon | reverse complement strand
TTTGACAGAGTAATTCTTCCATCAATGGGTCAAAATGCAACACCTCTATACACGATCGATTCTCTTCTTTCTCATAATAGATATGGGATCGTGGAAGAGAAGGCCGGCATCACACTTTATGAACTTAATGTTAAATCAACGAACAGTTTTATACCATACGATCAAAATTTATCTTTCAGTTCATTTCCAGGCAAAACTGGAGTTATGAGCAGCAATGGGGAGATATTTTCAAGCATTCATGAAAATGGAACCTTGATTTATGGACCATACTATAGCATGCCTCCAGGAAAATTTGAGTTAACTTTTCACTTTTCAAATTTGATTATTTCAAATGGAAGCAAATTGATTCTTCAAGCATTTACTGTTTCCAATTATCTTCATGCTTATCAGTGTATAGGAAATGGAATTTTCAATGTTAGTGGCACACATAATTTCCTTAATCTTAGTGTAACACTGGATTCGCATTACTATTTTAACAATATTCAATATGATCTCTTTGGCGAAAATCTCACAGGCTTATTTATTCTGCAATCAGTAAATCTTCTACAGACAGGAGATTAGAGGTGCCATACAAATGTGTTGCTACCCATGAAGTTAACACCAAATGAAGCTATTATCGCTGCCATATCTGCTATGAGATAATTTGAACTTAATATGGTTAAAGTGAGGATTGTAGCTACCGAGAAGTTGATTATAAACGCCAGCATTGAACTTATGTTATAATGGAAAAATTTCTTCATTGCACTTCCAGAGGAAAGTCTTTTCTTGTATGTCCAGAAATTATTGCAAATGAAATTGCTGATTATTGATGATTCAATTGCAATCGGAAGGGCAAGATATTCTACTAAATGTAAATTTCCATATAGAATATCGAGTATCCCCAGTTGAATTATGCTTCCAGCCAGTCCAACTGCAAGAAATTTCAATGTGGAATATCTTGACAATTTTAAAACCAAAGCGATAAACCTTATGAATTCCTTACCGCCGAGTTTACTCTTTCCATACTTTCTTTTGTTAAATCGATAAGAAATTTCAGATATATTCATGGAATGGCTTGCAACAACAACCTCCAGCAAAACCTTATAGCTCTGGCTCTGGATATCTTCCGGTTTAATCAGATTGCGCCGGAAAATGAAAAAACCTGATAATGGATCTGAAATCTTTTCTGTTTCCTGTAAACTCATATGGGCAAAGAAGGTTGCAACTTTGGAAACTATCTTTCTGTGGAGACCAAACTCACTCTTTCCTCCTTTCATATATCTGGATGCAACAACTATATCCTTCCCCTTGCGTATTTCTCTCAGAAGTTTTGGTATTAACTCTGGAGGATGCTGCAAATCTCCATCCATTACCAGTGCGTATTTTCCGCTTGCAATTTCCAATGCATCTTTCACGGCACTGGAAATGCCCATTTTTGCAGGTCTTTCTATAAGGTGAATATTGTGATATTTACTTGATAGTCGTTGCACAACCTCAGCTGTCCCATCGTTGCTGTTGTCGTCTACAACGATTATCTCATTGTTCATTCCCAAAGCTTCTATTCTGTGCAATAATATGGGTATATTATCCTTCTCATTGTAAGTTGGAATTATAATAGACAATTCAGCGGTCATTGTTGCACCTCGTGAATATCGTAAAATGATACTGATGCATTTATATCGTTGTTCTTTTCATTTATAAATAATATTATATTGGTCAGGGAGCTTTGAATATCCCAACGTAAGGCTGAAGCATAGTTGAATATTTCAGTAAAATTCAAATTAAGTGAGGGGAAAAGAATAGCATTCTGACTAAGGGATTGTGGGGAATTTGTTCCAGTCGTATTTTCCTCAAATATCATATAATCTTTCCCATTATCAAACGTTAGATTTATTCCGAATGATATATTCGAGATCGCTAGTTTATTTATATTAGTTTCGCTGGTGTTTATATATGCCTTCGCATCCATGGAATAAATTATTTCATTATTTCTTAATCTTGAAATGTTTATTGCATGATTGTTTATTGAACTCGTATAATTTCCCCTTTTAAGTTCTGAATATATGGCTAATGTTAAATTTCCAGGAGTAAAGGAATAATCTTTTTTCTCTTTAGGGAAATAATTCCAGCCATAGGGAACAAGGCACCCTGAGTGATTTATTGGCAGGAGTAATTCAGGGTTATTTAAGCCATAGAAACCGGCGACTTTCCCACTTTCGGCAATAGAGCTCTGGAAATTTCCATAGTATGCAATCAATCTGAAGGAAATGTTATCAGGAAGTAAATCCGCTGGACCCTCAGGGTATATTGTTAAATTAGAGGTACCGAATCCAACCTGATTATTTGAAGCGGACCATAACAATCCATTACCACTTGTCATATCATTATACAGATAGATTCTAAAGTATACAGGTATGGAAGATGGCTGTCCGCTTTGAGGTAAATAACTTATTTTTACATTCATTGACGTTATTGAATTATTCACCATATAAGGGTCAGAAAAATTATTTACGGAATCTAGGGAAAGAGGGTCGTGGGTTTGTTCAATATATCCATAAAATGTGACTCCTGAGGATATGAGAACGGCAACAAGAACGATCGATCCTGTCGATCTGGCTCTTATGAATTTCATGACCCTGGAAATAATCTCTTTTAAGAAAATAATAGGTTCTTTTCTGTCATTTCGCCTCGCAGATACCTTGGCAACCATGGAATCAAAATAGTCTGGAAATGCTACAACCATTATGAATGGCCAATACATAATATAGTTCAATAACAATCTGTAATAAAAGAAGAATATCAGAACCGGGAAAGCCAGGAATGAATATTTCATCTTCTCATAATTTGTTAGATATAATACAAACAGAAGCATGAAGGCAATGAGCGTCAATACATAATATACAAAAATTTCCACCGGGAAAAATCCAGCAAAGCTAAGGATCGAGATACCAATTCCATTGCCGATAACAGGTTGGGTTGCAATGCCAAGTACAGATGTTGCCCAGGAAATTGGGCCAGTTATTATAAAAGGTAGATTTACAACAAGAAATGTCAATCCCCCTGCGATAAGGTACTTAATAACCTTTAGATAACTTTTCAACTCCTCTTTGTAAAGGAAAATAAGATAAAATGGAACTATGACAAGGACTGTTTGTTTAAAACCAAAGGCAAGACCAAGAAATATGGCGCTTATAATGTAATTTTTCCTGAATATATATGATAATGCAAAAAAAGTAATCCAGACTGCGTCTGTAATACCACCAAGCGCGTAGTAAATTGCATTAATGTTAATCATGAAAATAAGCGC
>JAKBQK010000194.1 GCA_021835265.1 Thermoplasmata archaeon | reverse complement strand
TATAGTTTTGACAGAATGAAGTTTAAATTATTTAGTTCCAATTCTTTTTGAATTTCATATAAGATAACTATTACCTATCGAATTTTTTTGAGTACGTGCTCTCCTATTTATCTAAAAGGTATACTGGTGAAAAGGAATTGCAAATACAACATAACGAGTCTTTCGGTATATTATCTTGCAGCTCAAAAATTGGGTTATTCTTGGCAAAAATTTAACTTATTCCACTCATTCCTCTCCCAATGCCATACAAACTATTAGCAATAACAAAGACATCCTCTAGAGGTTCATCGCTAAGAATAACCCTACCGAAAGAGATAGCCGAGAAGTTGAATGTATCTGAAACTGAACATATTGGTTTTTATGAAGTTAATGGGGAGATTGTTGTTAGGAAGATTGAATAAATTAGTGCTTCCAACCTGTTAGTGACCTTATAGGAACGCCGATGATTAAGCTTTGACTGCATTTACTACCTCTTTCTGCAATTTTCGCTCTTCCGCATCTGTTAGAGCAGAATAAAACCTATGCAAAGAGTTAATAGTCTTTACAGCCAGAGCCTTCATCATGACCTTTTTTGATATCGAACCAAGAGGAAAAACACGAATGCTCCTTGCTTTGAACTTTACTATAATGGGAAATTTCTCAGGAACCCAGCGAGACGAGTATTTGGAACAAGGTTAATTGTGTGTTACTTCGTCAACAAATGCATCTCTAACTATCTCCCCTTGTAAAAGAAATACACCCTAGTGCCTTTCGTCAAAACGTGATTTGAAACTGGGAACAACATCTTACTGTGGTCTGCACAAGTTGCCTAGATCTTCGTGTTGTTTCATTTACCCTATAGCTTTTTATTCTACCATCTTGAGATATGGTGCAGCTTCTGCATTAATTTTCCGTTGCTGAAATAAAAAAGGATTCAACAAGAAGGCTAAGAAAATGAATCAATGCGAACCTCATCCTTTTCATAAAGGATAATATTCATTCTTAGTAAAATTGAATATTTCGGAATCTCAACATATTGGATCATGAGGTTAATGGGGAGATTATGGTTAAGAAGATTGAGTAAGTCGTATTGTCACTAAATAATTAAGTTAAGGATTTTTCAGACAATGTCAAATTAACGAACAATTATTAAGAGGATACATTATCTATATTTAGTTGGGGGTTATATAAGGGTATGACGTATAAGTCCGAAAACATTGCAAACATATTAAAAAGACTTAACACACAGTATTTTTTGCCAGCCATTCAAAGACAGTTTGTTTGGAAACAAGATAAGATAATTTCTTTGTTTGATTCTATACTACGTGGGTACCCCATTAGCTCCTTTCTCTTTTGGGAATTAGATGACAGAAATAGATCTACATGGGATGCCTATAAATTTCTGGAAAACGGATCCGATAGTGAGTTTAGAAATCAAATCGCTAATGTTGATGGAGTGCATCAAATGACATTGATACTAGATGGTCAGCAAAGATTAACATCTATCTTAATAGGGCTTAAGGGAACATATCAAAAGAAACAAAAGTACAAAAGATGGGACGATCCAGCTGCATGGGCAAAACAGAGACTGTATCTAAACTTGTTAAAAGACCCAAATTCTGAGGAGAAAGGTGATTCTGAGATGCATTATCAGTTACAATTTTTTGATGAACACCCCAGCGATTCTCCAGATGAGAAATGGTTTAGAATAGGAAAAATTTTAGATTTTGATAGCGAAGATCGGTTTTATGCCTTTCGTGATAAAGAAAAAGATAACCTCCCGGACAATATCACAAAGAAACAAATCTCCATATTTGAAAGAAATTTGGAACGACTTCATAGAGCTGTTTGGAAGGACGATGTTATCTCATATTATACCGAAGTGGATCAAGATTATGATAGAGTTCTAGACATATTCGTGCGTGCGAATGAAGGTGGTACGAAACTAAGTAAGTCCGACCTCCTGCTTTCTATGATAACCTCGAGTTGGGACAACATGAATGCCAGAGATGAAATTTATAATTTTGTTGATCACTTAAATGAAGATCTTAGTGGACACAACCTTTTAGACAAGGATTTTGTCATGAAATCTTGTTTAGTGTTATCAGATCTACCTGTAGCATACAAAGTACAGAATTTCACACCAAAGAATCTCACTTTAATCAAAGAGAGATGGGAATCAATAAAGACAGCGATTGAAAAGGGTGTAAATGCCTCCAATTTCTATGGGATTGATCGCGATAATTTGACTTCTACAAACGCGTTAATTCCAATCTGTTATTATCTATTTAGGAACCCTGAGGTTAAACTTGTGGGGGATAGTTCTTTCGATGTCAAGAACTCCAGAGTTGTGAGGAATTGGTTAATAACATCATTGCTTAATGGTGTGTTTGGAGGTTCTTCTGATTCCATGCTAACCAACATCAGAAATGCAATGCAAAGCGAAATAAGCGGACCTAATTTTCCTATTTCGGAAATAAACAAGGTGATTGAGAAATCCGGAAGGACGCCCTATTTCGACGATAACGCGATTGCTAACTATCTTACAAACCAATATAGTGAGCAACTGACATTTCTTGCACTTTCCATACTTTATCAAGATTATAACTGGGGGACAGTTAAATCGCAACAGGATCACATATTCCCAAAAAGCATCATAAATAAGAAAAATCTTGGAAAATATGGACTGTCTGATGATGAGATTAATAAGTTTATCGATCTTAAAGACAATATTGCAAACCTTGAACTTTTGTCCCCTGAAGAGAATGAAGAAAAACATGCTAAGACGCTTGAAAAATGGTTATCAACACGTGACGAATCCTTTAAAAAGAAACATTTGATACCAAATGATCCTAAATTATGGAGCGTTGAGAGGTTTAATGATTTTATTCAAGCTAGAGAGAAGCTAATCGAAAACCGTTTAATTTCTATGTTTAGGTGATAATGCTGATCAAATCTGAGATTTCATGCCATACCTCTAATGCAATCCTGACTTGATTCTATGGGTTCGGATGCACATAATGGATATCTCACTGTTAAAGCTATGCAGACATCGGATATGATTAAGCTGTAACTATGCATATAGGTTTTACAAGCAGAGGGGATAATGGTATTATTTATCCGGGCACATAGGTTCAGACGTGATTCATCTTCCTGAATGTAAACAATTTCCCGCGATTCTCACGCAACGATACATGATCCACTTGTCCTCACATTTTCATATATACTTATCCTGCTGGATTAATGCGACGGCAAAACATAAATCGATATGGCGATCCATGACCAACAGGAAGGAAGAAACGGTAGTCGAAAA
>JAKBQK010000158.1 GCA_021835265.1 Thermoplasmata archaeon | reverse complement strand
TCACAATTGGAAATATGGGTATTCCCCCAAGGTTGGAAATAGGACTTATGATGTGGTGGGATTTTTTAACGCCATCAAGAACGGTATAGCTGCCATTATTGACAATATTATATTTCTCAAAATCAGACAGCACTTCTACCTTAAGTGGAGATTCTCTTTTTACCTTCATGAAGGAAAAAATATAGCTTCTTTCATTTTTCAAGGGATAAATATATGGGATGATAATCTTTGACTCAATAATCTTCGAAGCGTTAGAAAGTCCGCACTCACTGTCAATATACATTTTAGTGAGGAACATAATTCATTGATTAACTGAATATCATGTATAAATTTATCTAACCGAGGTTAAATTGCCCATAATGTCAGGTTTTATACTAAATTTTAACTTTTAGGATTTAATATTAATCTCTTACTTATCAGATATTTTTTCTAACACATTACAAATAATCTTAATATATGATATATCTGGTAAATCATCATATGGTAGAAACTAAAGATTACGAAGGGAGCATTGGTGATAGGCTCGATAGATTACCATTAAGCAATTACCACCTAAAATTTACAATGATGGTAACTGGTGGAGAATGGTTCATCACTTTCATGCTCATAGGTGTTGGTTCACTTATAGCATTAGTAGGGGCCGCTTTAAAACTTTCAACAGAGGTGGCGACACTGATCATTCCAACCTCTGCTTATGCTGGTATGTTTTTTGGAACTATATTTTTTGGTAGATTAGCCGATATCTATGGAAGGAGAATGATTTATTTCTTCAACTTAGTTGTTTTTGCAATAGGCGGTATACTTGCTGCTATTTCGTCAAATTACATATTGATTGCAATCTTCCTGTTTATCCTTGGAATGGGCATGGGTGCTGAAGTTCCGCTAGGCGATACATACATCAGTGAAATAATGACAAAGGAAAACCGTGGTAAGAAACTTGCAATGGTTTATACAATAGCAATAACCTCTGCACCAATTGGTGCGCTCGTTCTTCTAGAATTATCCAACTGGAGTGCAGCGTATGGGTGGCGTGTAGCTTTAATTGGCGTTAGTATTGGGGCATTGCTCTTCCAAATAGTTAGGTGGAGGATGAAAGAATCTCCAAGATGGTTGGAGAGTCAGGGAAGATACAAGGAAGCCAACGAATTAGTTAGCCACATAGAAGAAGAAGTGAAAAAGGAGAAAAAATTGACGGCTTTGCCACAAGTTTCATCTAAAACAGAAATTTCTAAAGAAAAGCCAAAAGCAACCGAATTATTCTCAAAATCACTAAGAAAGAACACGATAATGGTCCTCATTTTCCAATATGCCCAAAGTGGTGTGTTTTTCGGGTTTACTGCATTGGTTCCCACAATACTGATCAGCAAAGGTTTCACAATAGCTTCATCCATATATTTCACAATGATTATATTCATTGGTTTTGTAATAGGAAGTATAGGCAATGCTTTTTATATTGACAAAGTAGAAAGAAAGTATGGAGTAGTTGGTTCAATAATATTTGCAGGTATCTTCGGTTTGCTTTTCGCAGTTTCCACATCCGTACCTGAACTTCTTGTATTTGGCTTTATGACCGCCTTTTCATTGTGGAATATGTCCAATTTCTTCCACCAGTACCAAGCAGAAATATTCCCTACAAAACTAAGAGGAACCGGTACTGGGTTAGGCCAAGCAATCAATGCCATCGCATCTGCAACAGTCCCCCTACTAATAGTGACTTTCATCCTTTCTAAAGGAACCTTGGCAGTTTTCCTTACATTGTGGATATTGATTGCTATAGTTGTACTTGACATAATGGCATTTGGTCCAAAAACAAGTAAAAGAGAGTTGGAAGCGATTACTAACATATGAGCTCTCACAACTCCAAAATTTTACATTTTTTTCAAACAATTTCTAATGGAATTAAAATTCATTATGCCAAAATAGGGAATGGGAAAACTAACATTGTGATGATTCATGGATGGGGAATGACTTGGAAGACTTGGGAAAAGTTCATGTTGAACATGGATCAGAATAAATTTACACTAATTGCGATCGATTTGATCGGATTCGGGGACTCTGATAAACCTTCTTTGGATTACAATATAAGAGATTTTTCCTCCAAACTTTTTGATTCAATTACACGTTTAGACCTGGATAACTATATTTTGATGGGGCACTCAATGGGTGTAACAGTTTGCATGGATGCTATTTTCAATTTAAATCTTAACCCGGATGGTGTTGTATTTGTAGACTCAGGGGTTCGATCTGCAAATAGCACAAGCGAAATTATTTCAAAGCTACAAGAGTCTGATATTTTAGGCGAGGTTATTCACGGAATCCTAAGAAAATTCTTTCTCAACATAGAAGATACAGATTTAGCTATCTTTACAGAAGAAACTACAAAATCCCCCTTAAGTATCCTTATAAAGGCCCTTATTGGGATATCTAGTTTTGATTTTAGCGCGCATCTTCCCAAGCTAAGGGTGCCCGCATTAATCATTTATGGGCAATATGACAGAAATCGAAGTATAGAAGAAGCACTTCTTATGAAATCACTGATAAATGAGAGCTTATTGGATGTGATAGATTCTTCTGCCCACTGTCCAATGTTTGAACACACCGAAAAGTTTATTGAATCATTTTTAAGATGGTATAACAGTTCATTTTGAAATTGAATTAATATTTCTAAACAATTTTATTCCAATCATTACATTCTTGATTAAAATAGATCATTGGATTTGTTTTATAGGTCCTTTATCACAGAAGCTGCCTAGACGACCCCGTCCTCTTTAAAATTATCAATATCTTCTTTTGTGTACCCAAGTTTTTCTAATATTTCGTCTGTATTCTCCCCGAGCAATGGATATTCTCCTGAGCTTCCGCTTCCAATAGGTATAGGGGGGACTTGAATGGAATTATTTCCATGGCTGGATGTGACCATCTTCTGTGACATTTGTGGATCATTAAGAAGATCCCAAGGGGTATTCAATATTGCATGAGCAATATTTTCTTTGGTTAGTATTCCTTCCAGTTCCTGGTACTCAATCTGTAAAATTCTTTTACTTACAATCCGAATTAGTTCATTGCGTTTTGAATATCTTTTTTCGTTTGTAAAATATTCTTCGTTATCGCACAATTCAAGTTTGATGGCTTTGCAGAAGCTCTTCCATTGGGAATCAGTGGTCACCGCGATAAATATCTCCCTGTTATCAATTGTTTTGAAAAAATCGTAAATTGCCCAGGCAAATCCCTCCTCATTGATCGGCTTTAGGGGTTTTCCATTTACCTGGTATGATGCAATGTGCTGCCCCACGAGAAAAG
>JAKBQK010000031.1 GCA_021835265.1 Thermoplasmata archaeon | reverse complement strand
AATTTTTTACACTCGTGATACAAAAGTATTAAAGAGCACTAAAGTCATTAGTTATATAACTTCAAATGCCGTAAAAAAGAAAATAGAAGAGTTGTAGTGGTTAAAGGTTCTAATTACTACTGAACATATATCAATTCATATTTAAGACGGGAGCTTTATAACTGCCTCGTCTCCACTGGGACATCTCTGCACGAGCTTCCATCTCTTATTGAGATACGTCTCCAGTTTCCCCTCAGGTATAGTCTTATGCTTATTGCCGTTATTAAGGATATCCGCTTTCTTATCGCTGAATATCTTTTTCAGCCTTTCCTGAAGGTGGTTCATCTCGAGAACCATGAGTTCATTCTTCTCTTTGTCTTACAGCTTGACCTTATAAAACATCTCGAATAACATTAGGCCATCCCTTTCATATCACTCGCTATGTTTGTCAGAAGACTGACGGCAACTTCTTCTTTCATGTCGTTTTCTTCAGTCTTGATAAACTTTAACGCCTTAGCATAGGAATGCCTCATATCTTCTATCATGTCATCGGGCAACCTTTCCTTATTCAGTGTGTACCTGCGTTCTATATCCCCAACATGCCACATGAAAAACTGCCGGCAATCCATAAGAATAAGGTCCTTCGATTCTGCAATGTGATATTTCATTGCGCAATGCGAATTTAGAGGGAGTGATTAGTGTTGAGCCCGCACTCAGCTTTAACTTTATCTTATACTAATAAACGTCTTGGAAAAAAAGACTATGATTTCCAAAAAACTACTCTCAGAATAGGAACTTTTCAGTCTGAGTATATTAATCAAAAATTAAATTAAACGTATTATTATATTACTTATCGATGCGTTCTTAAACATGGCAGATATCATAAGGAAATCGTTAGCTGAACTGGTTGGTACATATATCTTTGTGCTTTTTGGGCCAGGTAGTGTCGTGGCTTTTATTGCGGCCTTCAATCAAACACTAAATCCATCAACGCTGTTCTATCTTGCAGTCACATTTGGATTAGGGATTTCCATAGGTATTATGGCAGTTGCAAATATTTCAGGAGGCCATGTAAATCCTGCAGTCACCATAGCCATGTTTTTTGCTGGGCGCTTTCCAGGAAAATATGTATTTCAGTATATAATTGCTCAGTTGATAGGGGCTGTAATGGCATCTGCAACAGTCGGATTATTATTCGGCTATAACGTTGCAAACAGTGTTCAGTTTGGAGCAACAATACCGGGTATCAGAGGACCATGGGTCGCCTTTGCAGGGGAATTCATAATGACATTCTTTTTCCTGTGGACCATAATGGGAGTAACATCCAGGACTAATAATACGGCAATTATAGCAATTGTAATTGGAATATATGTTTCAATCATGATATTCATGCTGGCAACCATCAGTGGAGGTTCTATCAACCCAGCAAGATCATTCGGACCTGCAGTACTTTCAGGGATATTGTTAAAGGGACAGTATTATCAGTGGATATACTGGGTAGCACCAGTCCTGGGAGGAATACTGGGGGCTCTCTCATACAAGTTCATGTATAAGGAAAAGGGTAAAATTCACTACAGTCCGGATCAGCCTATTTCCAGCTGATAAGGTGGATAGAAGTGGGATAACTAAATTATATTTGAGACACATATATCATCTATTTTCTTTAAATATGAACATGATATGATCAGTTGCGTGGGTAAATACGGTCAGTGAAACATTCCTCAATTTGTACAGGTTCCTGAGATCAAATCTGAACAGGTATTACCTCTATGCTGAAACTTTGCTAATTGTTTTCATAATTCTTAGCTCTCTGGATATAGCAAATGGATATTTCCATTATATCAGCATTGATATAAACTTAAAGAATGTGAGTTTCGGTGCCTTTGAGCCTATCTATAAACTTGGTTATCTCGGTATGTTTATTATAATAGCCTTTGGTCCACTACCAGATGACATTCTTGTACCATTCTATGGATATCTTGCATTTGTTGGCCTTTTCAATGTTTATGCTACACTTTTTGTTTCTGTTCTGGCAATGCTCTTCGTCTCCCTGATTGAATATCTCAGTGGGAGATTTGCAGGAAGAGAACTTCTACTGAAAGCGCTATCAAAGATCAAGATAAGGGAAAAAGACATCAACAAGGCAGATGACTGGATAGCGACACATGGAACATTTTCAATTTTTATCTCAACATTCATCCCTTATGGAAAGGTTCTTTTTGCCCTTGGAGCAGGAATATTAAAAATGAAATTTTCCAACTTCACAATTTCCATAACCAGTGGATATCTAATCAGGTTCATATTTCTCATTTACATTGGATATGGAAGTTTCAGGATTCTTACTTCCCTGTTCTCTCCATTAGACAATATTTACTTTGTTTATCTTGACATTTTTTCTGTTCTATCCTTTGTAATAATCTACATGCAGAGAGGCACTTTGAGAAGAGAAAAGCAGAGTGCTATCCATGAATAAAGTGATGAGTATAATTTAAATTAAAAAATGTGAGTTCTGAAATATGTAGTTACAGAGAGTATAAACTCCATTTTTATATTTTCTGCCAAT
The DNA here is from genome assembly GCA_021835265.1 of Thermoplasmata archaeon. The sequence goes on along the minus strand of JAKBQK010000031.1, from coordinate 764 downwards.
GGGTAAAAGAGGAAAATGCGCTATGCAATATCTTTTTACCTGATTTCCTTCCTTCTGGGGAGCATGTACCACAGATGATCCAGCCATTTTAACTGCTCCTGAGTTAGGTCTTCCGCCTGAGTAGATTTCAGGCTACCATCCAGCTGTTCAGCCTTGCTAGCCCCTATAATTGCTGAGGTAATACCGGGTTGTTGGGTTACCCAGTGCACAGCGGTGCTAACCGGATCCAGATCCTGTTCTCTGCACCATTTAAGGTACTCTTCCACAGCATCAAATGTAGCGTTTTGCCAGTACCGTTCCTGATATAAATCACCAGCATTGTTTCCAAGGGCAAACCTTGTGCCACTCTCTGGCTTAGATCCTTTCCTGTAACGTCCTGTGAGCATTCCGCCAGCCAGTGGGTTGAAACTTATTATCCCTGCCCCCTCATCAAGAGCCATTGGAACTATATCGTCTTCAATCATTCTGAATAACAGATTATATCTCGGCTGAATACTAACCACCTTTGCGAAATTCCTTTTTTCGGCAATACCGTTTGCCTTTGCAACCTACCAGGATCTCCAGTTGGAGACACCCACATATCTAATTTTTCCCTGATGAACAATATCATCTAAGGCTCCCGTCATCTCCTCGATTGGAGTCATGGGATCGAAGTTATGGATCTGATACAGATCAAGATAATCCGTGCCAAGTCGCTCAAGAGTTTTGTCAATTGCACTGATTATATGCTTTCTGCTCATTCCCATGTCATTAGGTCCTGGACC
>JAKBQK010000109.1 GCA_021835265.1 Thermoplasmata archaeon | reverse complement strand
GCTCTAGCAAGGTAGCATCTATCGCTTTGTAAACCTGACCTATGTTCTTAACTTTTAGAATTTCATGGATATAAACTGTGTTAAGTATAGCTTGCCATTGTGCGATGTTGAAATTGTCCTTCCTATCTGAATAAGGACCACTAGGGTCCCAATAGTCTATGAGTTCCCTTGTCACAGGCGTTAATTTATCCAGAAAGGATTTCTTGTCATTCCATTCCTTCATTACGGCATTGGTTAGGGCAGACGCAAGCTTTAGCGGAATGTCCGTTGTTCCAATTGCCTTAGGATACGCCATTAAATGACCACCTTCGTTACCACGCTCTCAAAACCAAATATGTCAACCGCCTTTATACAGACTTTCCTTGGTCCCATCACTTTTGGAAGAGATAGAATGACTGCCCTGTCCACTTTAAGCGAGTCGTGATTCTCTCTATAGTCTTGCCAGATGCTCCTGAAGGTTTTATCATCATAGTCTGGGTCTATGCTCCAATATTCTATCAAAGACAGAGGGTCTTCATCGATAAGCTTATCCAGCTTCTTTTTGTCTTCATCGTCAAGTGGAAGAGCTTCGGGTGACAACTGTACATAATTTTCCAGTTCCACCTTCAAGGTTTCTATAGAATCTTGTGAACTTTCTCTTTTGATAGGTCTTACGGTAAGATACTGTAAAGATGAAAACCGTATTTGTCCCGTTTTAATAAGCTGTTCGTAGCTTGACTTTCTTCTTAATTTTTCGAGCAGGTCTGATGGTATAACGAGCAATTCCAGCTTCTTCTTATCCAAGTCCATACTGAAATCCCTCAGGATATCATTGATCTTGGGGTCAAAATTCCAGCCTAATATTACTACCTTCTCCCATCCACCGACGAAGTTATCCCTCATTTCAATAGCCTTTCTTATTGTAGCTCTACCAGTTATCTTATTAGGTGAATCAACAAATACCAGAATTTTTCCCTCCTTCTTGTATCCAAGATTTGAGGGAGTTCCCTCCTCTTGAGGGAACAAGGACGCGCCATACAGCCTAAGGATGACTTGGGACAAGTCGCCCACCCGCTTGAATTGCGACCTTTCGAATTGCTCCTTCTGGTAGTCTCCAATTGATTGGTAGAGAAATGGTTTTGAATCTTGATCAATAAGACGTTTCCTAGATATCATTATTGCAGGTTTCCCAAGATCGCACATAATCCACTTTCTTCCAGATTTCTCAGCGACTGCCCCTAAAGTACCAGAACCTGCAAAGAAATCTGCTACGACCGCATTTTGAATTGAGCCTAAGTCTATGATTCTCTGAATTATTTCTTCTGATTTCTGAGTAGAGTATGTACCTTCCCCTGTTAGGTAAGCAAATACGTCAGTCCAGTTTGAGTCAAGAGGAGCATTCTCTTTTGGTTCGACCCAATAATAACACCTTGTAGAACCAGGGTCTCTTTTTATGAATTTCTTTGTTTTTCCGGTTGCTAGCCAATAATCAAACAAAGTCATGTTTTTTGCGAATTTCTCAACATATTCTGCGTAGTTTTTTACTGCTTCTTCAGCTTTAGACCTTACCCAACGCCATTGGCCAGTAGTAGGTGTTATTCCTAAAAGAGGATACCTGAGCGTAGGCCTGTCTGCATTGTTCCAAAAGTTATTCCATTGGTCCTTGTTTATATCCTTACGTTCTTTTATAGGAGGTACATATCTTGATTCAGGGTTTTTAGAATACCAAAGAATGCTATCGAAAGCTACGTTCAGTTGGTGAACTTTATCAAATTGGTTCTGTAAATTCTTGATCTTTCTTCTCGCAGATATTTCATTTCTAAAATTTTCCTTTCCAAATAAGCTGTCTGTTATTATCTTTACATAGTGTCCAGCGTGATAATCTGTATGAATAAATAGAACTCCGCCATTGCTGAGCAATTCCCTCATTAAAGCTAATCTGGGCACTAACATTTCTAGATACGACTTTGTCCCATCCTTCCATGTATCCGAGTAAGCGAACTGTTCTATAACCGAAGGTTTTTGTTCAATATCTTCCGATGGAAGATGTATCTTTGTTCTATAATCTGCCTTGCTGTCAAAAGGCGGGTCAATATAAATCAGATCTATTTTCCCTCTCATTGACGGAAGCCCAGATTCAGGGTCCCCAGCTAAGAGTGCTTGCATTACGTACAGGTTATCTCCATAAATCAATCTATTGATAAAATTTCCTTTAGAAGAAATATCGTCGGTCTTAGTTGGTAGCTTAGAATCAGGTTGTGCTTTAGAAGGGATAACAAATTCGTTAGTTTGTAGGGTCATTCTCTCTTTTGAAATATCAGAAAGTATTCTTTCAGCTTCCTTTTTACCCTTTTCGACTATCCTAGGAAGCTCCGCTATTAAAGAAACTGACTCTACTGAATTTTTCCTTTCATTTAGATCGGTATTTACATCTTTCTTTACTAAATTGTCCAAAGTCATTTCAGTTACGCCTCTTAAAGTAATTCACTGATTTATTAAGAACGGACGCAATATAAACATTTTGATAAGTGTCTTTTAGGAGGTAAAGAAGGATATGCAAATTTTTTCTGAGTTTTGCCTCTAACAGACTTACACATTCGGCTATACCTCAGTTATGTCCCTTTTCACATTTCATAAAGAATTGATAGGCGATATACGATTTCTCCTGTCGGATAGGATCTCATAGGAGTTAAATGTCGTCAAGATAATCTTTTAGTCCATGATCTTTTATTATACTGCCTAACACTTAAATTTATAATACGTCGAAATAGAAAGAAGCTGACACACGTTTTGGGTTTTCTTAAAAACCCCGTATTTCATAGATAAACCGTACCCCCTTGCACTTGGCGACCAAGAGAGATGCGGCGAACAAATAGTTTCAACCTCGTTAAATCATTACTAAACCATTTAGCATCCTGTACAGCATTTGTTGCCATCACTAAGTATTCACCTCTTAATAGGCCTGCAAGATCTTCCAGGAGCTGCACGGTCGACTAAACAGATTTCATTTCAGTCCTCAACTGCAGCAGTTGATTGAAGGACAAGGAATACCGCTGATGAAAATATCATTTCAGGTCCTGTCTAAATAAAGAAACGGCCCTAAACCCGAAGAATAAAAATAAAGATGACTAAGTAAGCTTATTCTTCCTTCTGCTTCCTTCAATAACAGCTCCAGAGACGAATCCTATGAACAGACCTGCAAATATACCCACTATGAGACCATTAGCGTAAGCAGCGGTTTTTACAGAAGAAATTGAAATGATCGATTGGTTTAAGTCAGCATATAAAGTTTTGAAGTTAGTAAGGACAAGGGTGTAGTTTTCTTTAGA
>JAKBQK010000290.1 GCA_021835265.1 Thermoplasmata archaeon | reverse complement strand
ATCTTTCCTCTCTAAGGGATGCGCACAGGTCATCGATTATTGTGATATTATAGTATCTAAAAAATGCACCCGCAACTGTATGAAGAACGCAAATATCTGTACTTATACCGAAAATATAAACTTCCCTTATTTCCTTAGCTCTAAGAAAACCGTCAAGATCACTTTGAAAAAATGCATCATAGAATCTTTTTTCAATGTGGTATGCATTTATTTTATCCAGATTTCCATAAAGGTATGAACCGGGAGTATTTCTTAAACAGTGTTCACCCCAAACACGAAACTCTGGATCATTTGTCATGTGTGAATCAAGTGTAAGTACGACTGTTTCTGATGAATCTATTTTTTTCAGGAATTCTTCAGCCTTTGTTGCAACCTTTCTCGCATTTTCTGACCCGAATTTCCCATCTACAAAATCTACTACAAAATCAACACCGATGAAAGCCCTATCTGAGTTCATAATGCCACCCTGATTTTCCCTGGCCATCCTCAATTATGACCCCAGATTCCTGAAGTGCGTTTCTAAGTACATCAGAATACTCATATTTTCTTTCTTTTCTAAGATTTTCCCTTAACTTTACAAGTTCCTCTATTGATTTTTTACTTAAAACTGTGCTTTCTCTTACCAATATTCCCAGATAGGAGTCGATCTCATCTATTCTAGTTTTCAATAAATTTGCATCGGTCTCATTCATATTGTCAATGTTTTTATATATCATTGAGCATACTTCAAGTAAACCTGCTACTGAACTTCTTGTATTCAAATCCTTTTCCATCTCTCTATCAATTGCCTTAAATAAATTACCGTATTCAAGCTTCTTCCCCTTTCCTCTTACTCCAGAAAGTAGCATATAAGCCCTGTTTATGTATTCCACGTTTTTCTTCGCTTCTTCAAGCAGAGATTCGGAGAAATCTGTCTCCGAGGCATAATTATTTGACAGAAAGGCCATCCTGACAGTTTCTGATGAATATTTCTCTGATATCTCCTTAACTGTAATGAAATTATTCTCTGACTTGGACATTTTTGTTCCATTAATTTTTAATAATCCGGAATAAATCCAGAAATCAACCACTCTGCTATTACCCTTCAGTGATGACATTATGGAAAGTTCAGATTCATGGTGAGGAAACAATAGATCTGTTCCGGCACCGTGTATATCATAGTGGTTTCCGAAATACTTACCAGATATTGCAGTGTCTTCTATATGCCAGCCTGGTCTTCCCATTCCCCATGGACTCATCCATGCAGGTTCTTTTTCTGTCTTCTGAAATTTCCATAGAACAAAATCCCTTGTATCTTCTTTGAAATCGGAAACTGTTGCTCTCTTACCCTGTTCGAGTTTATCTGCCTTTTGACCGGATAAAATACCATAGTTCCGGTCCATCCAGACCCGATAATATATCCCATCCGGTAGTTTATATGTGTATCCACGCCTCTCCAGAATTTTTATTTGCCTTATTATTTCCTTAATGTGCTCAGTGGCAGGAGCATAAAAATTTACGGAATCTATTTTTGCGAATTTCATTGCTTCTATGAACTTTTGAAAATATAACGAGGAAAGTTCAAGAGGATTCTGATCAGTTTCCATTGCTCTGTTTATGATCTTATCGTCTATATCTGTAATGTTCTCAAGAAAAAAAACTGAATACCCCTTATGCCTCAGATATTTTGCTAGAACGTCAAATGTAATGTATGTTTTAATATGCCCAAGATGTGGTTCATCATAAACTGTCGGACCACAAACAAAAAGTTTGATAACATTGCCCTTTTTGTTCAATGACTTCAATTTGTCTGAAAGGTGATCGTGTAGAATCATGATTTAGGTTATGATATATGGCTTAATATAATATTTTCTTCCTTATTAGGATGCATTTCTTTTGAACATAATAAAAGATAGCCTAATATTTAATAGCATAAATTACATGTTACATCTGAATGGACACTCAGAATGGAAATAAGGACATTAGGGTGGCTGTAGACAAAAACCAGTCCATACTTAAAAAGATTCAACTTGTAATTCCAGGTTTTAGGGGATACAGGGAAAAGGAAGATATTAGAACAGCGGACGAACTATTGAGATCACAGATAGGAGGGGTTCTTGGAAGAGCTGTAAGTTCATTAACAACCGCACGTCAGAATGCAATAAATTTTAATAAATTCGGTTCTCTGAACTTTATTGGTAATACAATATCAGTGGTTGAGACATTTCAGGGTGATATAGTTCACGGACAGCAGGGATATTCAGGATTTGCACCCGCGATTCAGGTAAATACTACAGTTCTTGACAGGCTTTATGAATATGACTTTGAATTTGTTTCAAAATGCAAGGAAATTGCGGATACCTGTTCACAGCTTGAAAATGTGTCTGGGATGCAGGACCCAGACATACTTGCTTCCCTGAACAGAATCTCTGATATGATTAAAGATGCTAAAAGAGCTTGGTCTCAGAGAATAGAAACTGTTGAAGGTATAAAGGAGTGATTTATATGTTTGGAAAGAAGTCAAAAGATATCCCATATAAGGGTGGAAGCGTATTTGGATCAATAACAATAGCATGGGAAACCCAATTTAAGGAAGGAAACGCCATGTGGAAGGTCCCAAGATTAATACGTCTTAATGATAACATTGTAGTAAGAGAGGATGAAACTGCTGTTTTTTACAGAGATGGAAAGGTGCTGACTTATTTTGATAAGCCCGGAAGATACGCACTTACAGATTTCAATGCCCCAGTTGTAGGCGATCTCCTGAAATATTTTTCAGGTGTTCAACAACAGGCTGAAGTCTATTATGTACAGAGAAGAATCATGGATGGTAAATATGGTAGTAGCAGCCCTTACCAGTTCATAGATGCCGCTTTTGGCATTGTAAATCTAAGAGCATTCGGTGAATACAGATGGAAAATTTCAGATCCTGCATTATTCATAAATCAGTTTGTTGGAACATTTAATGTCGATTCAACCACAGACGTAGAATCAAGGTTGAAAGATCAAATAATACTGCTACTTTACAATGCACTTGGAAAGTTAAAGGACACTGGAATGAAAGTGACTGATATACCTGCAAATCTATCAACTATCGAGCAGGCTGTTCTGGGTATGGCACCTTCAAGCTTTCAGCAATATGGAATTGAGATAGATAAATTACAGGGAATTAACATATCGCTTCCTGATGAGGTTCAGAAGGCTGTAGACACAAGATCAGAAATGTCAGTTCTTGGTGTTAACTACATACAGTATCAGGCAGGACAAGCTATGGTTGATGCATCAAAGAATCCCAATGGATTTGCCGGTTTGGGTGCAGGTATGGGAGTTGG
>JAKBQK010000242.1 GCA_021835265.1 Thermoplasmata archaeon | reverse complement strand
TTGGCAATCTCCAGTAATTCCCTTATTTCACTATCCTCAGCCCTCTTACCTGACATTCCAGCCATTCCAAGCTCAACGCTTTTCTTTATGACGCCTCTATTCGCGGCCGGAGAAAGAGCCTTAACACCTATAAGAGAATCTACGATCTGATCTATGTCTCCTCTGGTTAAACCATCATAAAGAGAAAGAAGGTAATATCTTGTATTATCATCAAGGTCGCCTACCATTCCAAAATCATAAAGAATGATTTCTCCAGAATCTGTTACGGATATATTTCCTGGATGAGGATCTGCATGAAAAATATCATCCCTGAGCAACATCCTTATGAAGGATATATCGAGATCATAGGCAAGTTTCTGAATATCAATATTCTTTTCCTTGAGCTTTCTCACATCTGTTATCTTCGTTCCGGAGATATAATCCATTACGAGTACCTGTTTTGATGAAAGCTCATCGTAAACACGTGGTACAATTATTTTCTCTCTTCCAGATATATTCCTTGCAATTCTCTTTGAATTAGAGGCCTCCTTCTCGTAGTTCATCTCCTCTATTATTCTCTTACGGAAATCTCTGAGGACATTATTTATACTTAAATACAGGAAGTTCTCTATCCTTCCCCTGGCGAATCTAAGTATCCTGTCCAGTATTACTATATCTCTTTTTACTATAAACTCAGCATCTGGCCGGTTAACCTTTACAGCCACATCTTTGCCTTTATAAGTTGCTCTGTACACCTGGCCAAGTGATGCCCCAGAAATTGCCTCACGATCAAAATTATCAAATACCTCATCAAGTTTTCCGAGATTCTCTTCCAGAGTGGGTCTAACCTCTTCGAATGGTGAAGGTGGAACACTGTCCTGCAGTTTTTCAAATGATGATATATATTCCTTTGGAAGCAGATCAGGTCTTGCAGAAAGTATCTGACCTAGCTTTATAAAAGCAGGACCAAGTTCTATGAAAAGTTGAACCGCTTTCTTACCGTTTCTTTCCCTTCTGTAGTCCCAGTCCTTTCCACCTTCACTCTTGGCGCTCTTTCTATCTTTCTGAAATCTTCTGAACGCAGGATAAAGAAGAAAGAATATCCTTACTTCCCTTCTAAATATTCCTTTCAGAATATCCCTGTCTTCTTCCATGGAAATGGTAATTTCAGATTGTATTTAATATATGCTGGAAAGTTTTAATTTTTATGGAACTTGATGTGGGATAAAATTGATGGACATAGTTTAACAAAATAATGACGTTATACTTACCAGTCATCCTTGTTTATAATGTCCTCGTACAGCTCCGTCATCCTGTTTTTTCTCTTCATTTCACTTTCCGCAATGTTCTTTAAAAGTTTTTTCAGATTTTCGTCATCATATTCCCCACTCAGAAGGTCAGCTATTTTATATATTTCATCAGATTTTGAGATTGACCATGCAAGAATGCTCTTTGGATCATCTTTTTCTGGCTCAGGATCTGTAGAGATAATATGATCCAGCGACCCATAATCACGCTCCTTTCCAGTTCTTCTTGAGTACATCACCTGTTCTAAGGCCTCAGCATTCTCCAGTATTTCGATGTCTTTCTTTTCAAGATTTATCAGTTCATCCAGAATCTGAATGGTGTTATGTAATTTGCTGACCTCTCTTATTGCCTCATATTTACTTATTACGTTTCTCTTCACGGAAATAAGCTTTGAGACTATCTTTTCCATCACTTCATCTGGTGGCTTTCCCGATACAGTGTCTTTATTTTCCACCATGATCAACAATCTATTACACTCTATTTAAATATATCCCATGATCAATATTGCTTATATTTATGAAGTGAAGATTTTATAGTTTATATACCAGACATACGTGCAGAATCACTAAATTTAGAAAAGTAAATCATTTGTGATTCATATGGATGAAATATGAAAGTTTCACCTTCAGTTATATCTTGTAAACTTGAGTTTCTCAGGGATCAGATTGAAATGAGTGTAAATTCAGGTGCAGATCAGTTTCATCTGGATATAATGGATGGCCATTTCGTTCCCAATCTCACCATGGGAGGAGATTTAATATCTGCCATCAGGAGATGCACTGATCTTCCCCTCGAAGCACATATGATGGTTACAAACCCAGATAAATACTGGAAAGTTTTCTCTGATGCTGGTGCTGATATACTTATGTTTCATTATGAGTCTCCAGTGAACCTCAAAAAGTGTTTTAGAGACGTAAAGGAAGAGGGGAAGCGCTACGGAATAGTGATTAATCCAGATACACCCTTCTCAGCAGTAAAGGATCTTGTGGATGATGCTGAAATACTCCTTATCATGAGTGTTTATCCGGGATTTTCTGGACAAAGCTTTATAGATGGTATCACCCAAAAGATCAGTGAGGCAAGAGAATACATAGACCAGCATTCCCTTGAAACCCAAATTGAAATAGATGGTGGCATTAACAATAGAACCGGACAGATTGCAGTTGATTCTGGTGCCGATATCCTTGTTTCTGCATCATACATTTACGGAGGAGATATTGGAAAAAATATTTCCTATCTTAAAAATCTTGTTAGGACTAAAATCTGATCAGCACCCTCCCGTCCCTCGGTTTTCCGAAATAAACCAGAGCATCCTTTAACTGATCGAACTGGAAAATTTTGTCCATTTTTACATTCAGCTTTCTTCCTGACGCAAGATCAATTAGTTCTCTCATGTCTTGCCTGCTTCCACCGGTTGATCCTATAATACTTATTTCGTTTGTATATATTCTACCTATGTCAATGGTAGTATCTCGGCCATTCAATACACCAAATGTTATGAGTTTTCCCCTCCTCTGAACGTGGGTAAGGGATTTGGAGAAAAACTCACCACCCAGTGGGTTGATCACTATATCCGCCTTAAAGTCCTCGGGAATTTTTTCAGCTGGAAAAGTTTCTCTGGCTCCGTATTCATCGAGATAGGCCTTTGAGGATACAGCGAAAACATTCAGTCCCATCATATTTGCCAGTTGTATGGCAAAAATTCCTGTGTTTCCTGAAGCTCCGTAGACCACCAATGTTTGACCTGCTCTGGCACCAGCCTCCTTAAGTGCGTGATATGGTGTCATTGCTGCTATTGGAAAGGAAACAGCAACCTCATCTGAAATCGTGTCTGGTACCCTGTATAGATTTTCCTCCTTAATCAACAGTGTTTCTGCAAATCCACCATTACTTACCACTCCGTATATTCCTCCATTAGGGCATAGATATTCCCTTCCAGATATACAGTATTCACATGTTCCGTCATATAACCTGTTGTATAAAACTACGCGATCACCTTTCCTGAATTTACCGCTGTCCTCGGAT
>JAKBQK010000362.1 GCA_021835265.1 Thermoplasmata archaeon | reverse complement strand
TGAATCAGAAGGGAACAGTATCCCTTTACCGCAAGATAGGAAAGGCAATAAAGGATACCTATAACGAAAATCACGGAGATATATGCCTATCATTTCTTTATTACACCTTCCAGAGACCAATTTTCAAAAAGTGAGCTGGAAAAGATGTCTAACCCTCTGGAATTCACAGGTTCTTCGGAAGAAATATGTGACCTGGTATTAGACCAGACAAAAAAGTTGATAGGAGGGATAAGATGAATCAATCCATTCAAGGACAGATAATTCAGATTCTCAAAAAAGATGAACAGTCAATTTCGGGAATTAAGAAAGAACTGGATCAGGTGGGTTTAAAGTTGCACCGTTTAACTCTTGCAGGTTATCTCAGCGCAATGGTGGACGCCGAAACACTAAAGGTCAAGGAAATAAAACCTGCAAAAGTTTATTCACTGAATCAGAAGGGAACAGTATCCCTTTACCGCAAGATAGGAAAGGCAATAAAGGATACCTATAACGAAAATCACGGAGATATATGCCTATCATTTCTTTATTACACCTTCCAGAGACCAATTTTCATCAGGGAGTTTGAACTCTGCGATATAGATCTTCCAAGGAATTACAGAAAGTCATTTTCAACTAAGAAGCTCAATTACATAAAGTCATTTCAGGAGGCAGGCATTGAGATACCTGAAAATGAAATGTTGATAGAGCCTGAAAGTACTAACAATACACAGCTACTGAGGATAATGCGGATATTGTTGCTTTCTCAAAATAATCTAATGCTGGAGTCTACACTCATTGACATGGAACAAAAAACTCTGGAGGATATCTGACCATATAATTTCATCGTTATAATAGAATTAAATGTAATGTTTTAATATTCATCTAGTATGGAGATTTAATGAAGAGTCTTCCCGGGAAGTCAGTATACAATGGTCATTTACCATTAGGTTGCACCATGTGTGCAAAGGGGGCAAAGATGGTACTTTTCGTATCAGGGATATGTGATGCGAAGTGTTTTTATTGCCCATTATCAGAACAAAAAAAGATGAATGACGTGATGTTTGCAGATGAAATGCCACTTGCAAATATGAAAGATGCCATTTTTGAAGCAAAGATGATCCAGGCTACCGGTACTGGAATCACGGGTGGTGATCCACTAAAGTTCTATGAGCGAACGGCTGAATATATCAAAATTTTGAAGGAGGAATTTGGAGATTCTCATCATATTCATTTATACACAATAAGCGGTTCCAAGGAAGCTATAGAAACTGTAGCAAAGGCAGGTCTTGATGAAATAAGATTCCATCCTCCAGAGGAGATATGGCGTGTTATGGACCGTTCTATTTTCAAGGACAGGATAAAATGGTCCAGAGATATGGGAATGAGTGTTGGTATCGAGGTTCCAAGTCTTCCAGGAAGGTTTGAGGACACACGAGCATTAATCGATTTCAGCAGGAAAATGGACCTTGATTTTATTAATCTCAATGAACTGGAATTCTCAGAAACGAATTATGAAAATCTTCTTGGCAAGAACTACAAAATTAAAAATGATGTAGAATCTGGTGCGAAAGATTCACAAAAACTTGCCATAGATATGGTGAAGGAAAATCCTGATTTTACAGTTCACTACTGCTCCGCTTCTTTTAAGGATGGAGTTCAGCTCAAGAATCGTCTTAAGAGGAGAGCAAAAAATGTGGCAAAGCCATATGACATAGTTACAAAGGATGGGACCATAATAAGGGGTATAATTCAGGGCGGTCCTGTGGAGGAGATGGCTGAGGCACTTTTAAATATTGGAATTCCCAAGAATGAAATGCAGATAAATAAGATAAAGAGAAGAGTTGAGATAGCACCATGGATCGTTGATGATCTTAAGGGAAAACTTGATTATGAAATTTACCAGATAGAAGAATACCCAACGTGGGATGCCATAGAGGTCGAGAGGGTAAAAATTTAATAAGTTAGTGAAAACAGGATTTAATCCTGTAGCTCTATTTTATCTATTTTTCTGTATGCCATTGAACCATCCATTACATCTTCAAATTTTTGAATTTTGAGGATCTTTTTATTAAATCCAATGACCAGAGATTCATATTCTCCCCCCTCTCCAGCGATGTTAATTCTCAAACTATTTCTCAGTTTCATCAGTTCAGAGATCATGTCCTGGTCAATCACCTTCCCAAGATTTTCATGTCCAAGGCCTTCCGCCGAAACGCTCACTATTATGGGTCTTATCCCTGAAAGAATTACGCTTCTTAATTCATTTTCCTGATCCATAAGCCACAGCGGTGAATAGGATAGAAGGTTATTTTCAGTACAGAACTTTTCTATTCGAGTCTTCTGGAAATTTGATGCTATTGCCCCACTAATTATTGCCCTTGCACCTAACTTTTCCGCAAGACTTAGTAAATCTTTATAGAAATTGGTTTCGCTAATAAAAACTGTATCAAGTCCAATCAATTTTGCTACATATTTGGCAATTTTGTAATTAGGCACATGAAACATTTCAGAATACTTTACAGGCTCGACAGTTACACAGCATACTACCTCTAGACCCTGTTCCTGAGCTATAACTGTGGAAAGAAATGAATCTTTTCCCCCTGATAATAATGAAATAGCTTTCATATTAAACTTAAATATCATTCTCATATATCATACTGGTGAGAAAATGGTAGTAAAAGTTGGAGATATGGCACCAGATTTCGAATTGCCAGATGCAAAAAACAAGGTTAGAAAGTTATCGGAGTTTAGAGGAGGGAACGTAGTTCTTGCATTCTTCCCAGGAGCATTTACGGGTGTTTGCACAAAGGAAATGTGCGCATTCAGAGACTCTATGGCGGCATTCAATGATATGAAGGCAAAGGTCCTGGGAATTAGCGTTGATACTCCATTTTCACTTGCGAAGTTTGCAGAAACAAACAATCTAAACTTTGATCTTCTCAGTGATCACGGAAAACATGTAATCACTGAATATGGTATAGTCCACAAGAACTTTATAGGTCTTCCAAAGCTGGATGTTTCAAAAAGATCTGTATTTATACTTGATAAGACTGGAAAGGTAGTATATGCATGGGTTTCAGAAGACCCTGGAAAGGAACCAGATTACCAGGTAATCAAGGACAAGCTTAAAACAATGAACTAATTTTAATCCATACCATTCTATTATTTTTTTTAAATTCTAATACTTTTGGATAATATTCTAATAATCGGTTTTAATCAATTTTTTATATGTTCTTACATAAATTAAATACCGTAATAATTAATGCAAAAACGAGTGATAAAACAATAATCTATCCTGATAGTTATTAGCGAGGACAGATATACTGTTAAAACAA
>JAKBQK010000369.1 GCA_021835265.1 Thermoplasmata archaeon | reverse complement strand
CTCTATCAGATATTATTCCATCCCCTTCTGCCAATAAGCAGTAATGATCTGGTTTCTGTATTAAATTGTGTATTATTATGTATTGCATGTTGTAGAATATGAAAACGATCATTCATTATCCGTTGCTTGCATAATGAGTATTCCCTCTCATTTACTCATTTTTTTTCTTTATAGAAACATTTTAGGGATACCCAGCATGAACGGAAATATGGCACGAACAAATAAACTAAAATATACAGATGAAAGAAAGCGGAATCAAATTGAATCAGAGAAGATAAACTCCTGCGCTGTCATAAACGGGAAATGCAATTCACGCAGATCTAATGGAAAGGAAGGAATGAAACTATGAATAAGTTTGACCTGGAATTCCTGAATGGATATATCAAGAGCAGCCTTAGGCTTGCAAGGAAGATCAAGAATGCAAAATCACTGGAGGAAGCAAGGAATTTTGCTTTACAAATCGAAGAAAGGGCAATGCAGAAGTTAGAAGAGACAATGGGAGACCTCTGATAACAACGTAAAGGTTTTAAGGACTTGAGGACATATGTATGACAATAAAGGCCATGATTAAAACTGAAATTATCGACCCGGTTAAAGAAAAAAATCGAATGGCAGCTCTGAAAGCATGGGAAACCATAAGGAGGCAGAAGATAGAAAGAATCAAAGCTGAAAATGAGAGCATTGATGATTATTTCTTCGATCCAGATATGAGGAAAGTTGCCTTTGGGACTTACAGAATCAATCCTCCACTGATCAAGCCCTCAAAACTTACGTGGGTTGAGAAGGGAGGAGTTGGCAAGGAGTTGTCTGATGGATGGTCTCTTAATTTCGCCGTTGGATGTACACACGCCTGCAGGTTCTGCTACGTTGACAGTATCAACAAAAGATATGGAATTAAAAGAGCAGGTCCTCTTGTTAACAGGGCTTGGGGCAATTATTTCTATACTCCAGAGAATATTGATGATGCAATTCAAAAAACCAACTGGAAGAAATGGGAAGGCATAGAGGTGATGATGTCTTCAACTCACGATGCATATTTACCGCAGTTGGCTCCGGTTACAAGGAAAATAATAACGGCAGCACTTGAAAATGGTGTTAAACTTTGTGTCCAAACAAGATCTCCCCTTGTAAAGAAGGATTTTGACATTTATTCAAAATTCAAGGATCAGGTAAGAATACAGGTTTCCGTTGCAACAATGAATCATGATCTTTCAAGGCTTATGGAGCCAAGGGTAGCAGGACCGGAAGCAAGGATTGAGATTATCAGAGAGGCAAAAAGGCTTGGTCTCAAAGCCGGTATAATAATAGCCCCTGTGATGCCGCCCTTGAAGATAAGGCCATATCCATCTACAGATGTAGAAGAAATAGTAAAGGCAATCTCTGAGTTCAGACCGGACTTTATCTATGGGGAATCCCTGCATACGAGAGGCTCAAACATCAAGGAGTTGGAAATAGCTCTTCAGGAACCTCTGATTCTTGGAAACTTTGATGAGGTAATGGAAAGAAAGTTTCATTCAATACTTTTAAAATACGGAATGAAAGGAAGATGGTGGAGAGAACATAAAAAAATCACTTCATGACAATAAAGCCTCTATCAGGATATGTTCCTTTTCTTCTTTTATCAACTATCACATGAATTTTGTCCAACTCCTCGAGCTTTGCTAAAATCTCTGATCTATAAACCCATTTTGTTCGACAAATAATAATATTTTTAACTGATCTAATTGGAATTTTTGCACCCTTTTCAAACATTTTAACCAAGACATTATATGAATCTAACGCAGCTTCATACACCCATATCTTTTCCTGACCGTAATCCACCAGTGTTTTCTGCCCTGGATCAAAACTAAAATCACTAAATTTATAGGAACCATCCTTTGCAGATTTAAACATGGCTTCCTTCATAACCTCTAAACCTTTGCAATTTTTCGTGAGGTAGATGAGATAGTATTCTAACCTATTGTGGTTATTATAAGTTGCAAAGGACAGGGTGAATAAATCGCTTGCAGCATTATTGCTGTTTATTTTTTGGATCAGGTTCTCCAAAAAGTACTTGGTAACTAAATTTTCGTCATTTATGGATGTCCTGATCGATTCCAATTGTTGATCAGAGTAAAGCTTTTTAAGTGAAGGTAGATGCATTGGATCAAAAACGAACCTTTCAACATAGCCTGCCATAAATGTGATTAGTAGCTCTGCTTTTTCATACATCATAATACGTGATAGGACATCATAATCAATATCGCTCCAGCCAAAAGGATCAACAAAACAAAAACACGGAGCTAAGCTTACATGTCTAACCTCTAAATCACTCAATATTGTTTTTAATTGAGAGTTGAAATCTCCATTTATAACTCTAAAATTTAGCCATGGAGGAACAGGCCCAATTCGTTCTTTTATAACCTTCTCTAAATGCCCAGCCCTATCCCTATTCTTTTCAATGAAATAAGTAATGAATTCAATGTCTGTGAATTTATTTGCTAAGGCATGATCCTTAATTGATTTTAGAACAACAATTGGGGATCCATCTTCACCTTTGGAATATTCTCCCGGCCCAGCGAATCCATCGATGTAAATAAGCCTTTTATTATTTGAACCTATGGCAAGTATAGGAGCCCAAGCCTGAACATACTTCATTAAGATATGGTGTTTTGCTGCTGTATGAGGCGATATTTCCCATATGGTACCTTCATCCATTTACATCACCCCAAAGCATGATCCTTGTGCCAGCGATCTATTTTTTCCTTAATGGCCTCCCTGATGAAATCCTGAGAGGACATCCATAAATCATGTTTTTCAACAATCTCATTTATTTGCTTGATAAGTCCTTCTGGAAGTTGTAATGTCAACTTTACTGATTGTCTGGACATCTTTCTTTATATACTGTAAACGTTTAAATAATTGCAAGTGTTAGGATGCTTATAGACGTTTAAAAGATGTATAAATATGTCAGAGAAACTTACATTAGTGGTACCGGATGAACTCAATAAGGCTATTACTTCGGAAGTAACAGGAAAATACCTATCTAGACAAGAGTTCATATTAGAAGCTGTTCGTGAAAAACTTCGAAGGATAAATGTGGAGGTTCCTGCATGAATAAACTCCAAGATTTGTCTGGAAGGCTGCATTCAGCAAGAGAGTATGTAGGAAACAGTAGGAGAATGTTGGTCTTCGTTACTGGTATAATAATGGGTGGCATGGAGGCAATTCTTATTGATATTTTGCTCATCTTCCTTCATCTTTACATTGCGTTATTCGTTCTAATGTTGGTATTTGAATTGCTTTGCTTCGGAAGTAATAGCCTTATTGAGTTCAT
>JAKBQK010000487.1 GCA_021835265.1 Thermoplasmata archaeon | reverse complement strand
TCTATTAATTGCCTTCTTCTGACCATTATACCATATCCTGCTATTCAGCTGTGGATGCCCCAGCAACCGTTCAGGGTTATTTTTAAATATATCATAAAGTGGATTTTTTGCAATTTTTAGTTCTTCAAGCATTGCATTTGAAACCATTGGTGAAACAATCTTTTCCCTGTCAAAACCTTCAAATCTAGATTTGACAAAAGTTGTATATCCTGACTTTCTCTGTTCACCGTTACTTACAACAGTAAGACCTCTTTCATTTCCAAGTGGGTTTACCTGTTTCCTTACAACACTCTCCTCTTCCTTAAGAACAAGTTCCCTGAACTCTTCCGGGACTTCACCGGCACCAGTCTCCAGTAGAATACTCTTTATTTTTTCTGATCTGAACCAGCTACCAGTCATGGTCTTCTCTGTCTTCATGAGGTAGCAGGTATATATGTTTCAAAAATTTTTGTTAATTAATTATTACCCCTGTTAATTACATCTACTTATTCTTCCTTGATGCGAGAAGATAATCCTCATCCTCGTATTCCGAATAACCTATCAGTTCGTAATACTGCGATCTGGTCATAAGCTTATCTATAAAATTCCTCTGTGTTCCCTGCTTATGAAGATCACTATAAATTTGTTCCGTATTCTTTAGGATACTCCTGAATGCTGTTAGGGGAAAAATTACCATGTCATATCCTATCTCTTTCAATTCATCAACTGAGAGAAGTGGACTTTTTCCAAATTCTGTCATGTTTGCCATTAAATATCCGTTTACCTTCTTTCTCATTTCCTTGAATTCCTCTGGATTCTCCAGAGCCTCAGTGAATATAATATCCGCACCTGCCTTCAAATATTCCCTTGATCTTTCTATGGCATCATCAAGTCCTCCCACTGATCTTGCATCTGTCCTTGCAATCAGAGAAAAATTTGGGTCTTTTGATGCCTCTTTCGCTGCCCTGATCTTTGCAATAAAATCTTCAGCTGGAACAATTTTCTTTCCATTGAGATGGCCGCATTTCTTTGGGAGTTCCTGATCTTCAATGTGAATTGCTGCAACGCCAGCCCTTTCCATTAGCCTTACAGTTCTCATAACATTGAGTGGTTCGCCAAATCCTGTATCACAATCAACAATAAGTGGCAATCTGCTTATGGATGTAATATTCCCAGCTTCCCTTACAACCTCATCCAGAGTCGTTATTGAGAGATCTGGCAGACCCATCATGCCTGCTATACCTGAACCAGACAGATATATAGATTTGAAGCCCACTCTCTCCGCAATCAGTGCTGAAATCCCACTGTATACGCCTGGGATGGTAATGAAACTATTTCCAAGCATTTTTCTAAAATTCTTTGAAGAACCATTAATATTGTCTCTAAGCCTTGACATTTCTCAAGACCTCCATGAATTCCTTCATGCTTCTATTTTCAAAACTTCTTGCAAACTCAATTATAGAAGATGAACTGTCTTCGCTCATCACTCTTGTCCCTTTTTTCTTCAAGTCATCCCATGTGTACGGCTTCTTATTATGACCCTTTGGTGCATCCATCTCTTCTTCGAAAACACCCTCATCAGTCTCCACTTTTATTTTCACAGGCAGGAATTCAGGGTACATTTTGTCGAACCTATCCGTGATCTTGAACTTCATTTTGTCAATAACAGATAGGATTTCTTTATCCATCAGCAGATCATTTTCGTAAGACTGAGGGGTTGGGTCTCCCTTTACAAGTGTCAATGCTATTATATATGGCATACTGTGATCTGCAGTTTCCCTTGTTTTTGGTCTTAATTTTTCCGGGTCCTTAATTATAATTGTATGCGCAACTGTAAATGTTTCAACTTCAACCTTCCTTATCTTTCCTTTCATCTTTTTTCTCAAATTAGATGCAACTTCAGCGGCGCTCATGGCGTGGTATTCAACGGGATAATTCTTTATCATGGTCTTAAGTATCCTGCTTTTGGAAAAATCCATATTCAAATTTCCTGAAACCTGTTTGATAAAACCCATTTCGCCCTCAAATATTGGTGCTGGTCCCGTAAAACCTTCCTGGGCAAGATTGGCTGCAAAAACACTGTTCCTGCAGGCATTTGCTGCAGTTGCTCCTTTCCACATGCTCAGTTCTCCTGCCCTTGTCTGCCTCATGCTTATATTGTTGTTCAGAGCTAGATTAATAGTATGGGCAAATCTTTCCTCACTGAGATCCAAAAGGTGTGCAAGCCCTGCTCCAGATGAAATACTTATATATGTTACGTGATCCCAACCCCTATCCCTAATTGAAACTGCATCAGATAATGCACACACAGTCTCATATGAAACTCTTGCAGCATCAAGCACCTTCTTTCCATCCAGTTCCTCACTTTCGGCCATGGCAATCAATGGTGGAATATTATCAGAGGGATGCAGGGCTTCTTTTGAAAGGTATGTGTCATTAAAATCCAGGTATCTTGTGGTTGTACCGTTGATCATTGTGGCAACCTCCACTGAGGCCCTATCTCTCGTGAAGAAGATTGTTGCATTCTTCTTTCCGGATGATGGAAGGAGACTTTTCTTCATTATTTTCACAGGCTCAGCCTTAAGTGCACCATACGAAGTGAAGGCAATATCTGCAACTCGCTTTTTCAACTCATCCATTTCTGAAGGTCCTGAAGGAGCTGACTTTCCCTGAGCCATATTCCATATTTCTGAAACGATTTTATCCATAAATGTAAATTGCCTGAGATTAGATAAAATATTGCTATTGTTATATGCTATCTGATTCAGTCAAGGAAGGACGGGAACTATTACTATAGCTCGTAACCTTTTTTGTATAATTTATGTCGGTTGTTTTAAACAGATATAATCGTGTTTTAAAATAAGATTTGATTCAAAGGATCGTGATAATTTCACATGGTGTGTATCATGGAAAACTGATACACCAAAATCGAGACTTTTAAGAAAACTCTTTAAAATTTCTTATAAATCTAAGATTATGGCAGTATATTATCTATTGTAAGCTCAGTCTCTTCTGGGTCTTCTTCTTGATGTGCTCTCTCTCCTTCTCGTACTCTGGCGTTTGTTATTTCCCGAGTCATATCCTCTGCCACTACTTCTATTCCCCTGACCCCCGTACCCGTAAGATGATCTTCTTCTTTGTTCCCGTCTTGGCCTCGCCTCTTCCGCCTGTCCATCCATGGGCAACTTCGATATTTCGACGCCTGCAGTTCTTTTTATCCTGTTTATTAAGTACATTTCATCTGGCAGTATTATACTCATTGCGGTACCGTCTTTGCCAAATCTTGCAGTCCTTCCAACTCTGTGTATATATGTTTTATCCTCTCTTGGTAGATCGTAATTTATG
>JAKBQK010000350.1 GCA_021835265.1 Thermoplasmata archaeon | reverse complement strand
TCCAAGCTGTTAGAGACTCAGAACCTAGGATGTTACTTTCTTGCACAAAAGGGTACGGAGATATTCCAGTTAAATGGTAGCTCTTATTTTCGATCCAATTTAAATTACAGTCTTCTCATTGGGAAAACCGTGTACTTTTTGCTAGGTATCAGGAACTTGACCACATTTGATTCACCAGTCTTCAGCCTAAAATCTGGGAACTTATGCGATGAATTATATTTAAACAAATCTAGCTTTTACTTTGGTCCGATACCGGCATCAACATCGTCTATTCCCTATACAGAATTTCCTTCGTCGTATTTGCAAACTATACAATTAAAAGGAGGAACTATTTCTGCATCTTGGAATCTTTTGGGAATTTCTTATTTGAATTCCACAACAGGTTTGCTTCTATTGAACGGAATCAAAATCCCAATTCATTTCAATGAGAATAATAATTCAACAACACTGACTTTGGGAGAACAACAAATAAAAACCAATTCGTCTCTGCCAGAGTATCTACATCAAACTACATACTTTGCAACCCTGCCTTATGTTTTTAATGAGAGTGCTCAATTCTCTTCTCAGGGCATTTATTATCGTAACTATACTACAATAAAGCTCCTTCCATTGAATAATGGCAATATCAGCTTTTCACGCATACCGTTTATAATAAATACAATCGGAAACAAAAGCAGACTAAGTATCGGCAATCTAGATCTAACTTTTTTTAATCACATGCAATATATTGCTTTTGGACAAGTCGAAAGCTCATCTTTTGAATTTAGTATGCAAATATCATTTATTCAGATTCAAAAAGAAAAGCAAACCATCAACTATACGATAATCATTTTAATCAACGCATTCTTTCTTCCGTTATCGGTTTTTTTGATATGGGCATACGATGCGTATAGAAGAGATCGCTCATGATTCTTTGATTTCTCCATGAATTCCTTTAAGGAAATGAATAATACCCAGCAAAGTGTAAAACCAGGATCTTAATCGTTTTGAAGGGTATGAGACAATTTTTATATTTCTCCCAATCATAGACCATAGTAAGACGAATGATAAGCTTGGAAAGACTAAAAAATAATCATAAAGAAGTTGAAAAGTTCCTCTGGAAATGTAATAGTATCTTATAGGGACTTGTCTCTTCATTTGAATACTTGAAAACAGAAATCTCCCAGTGAATAACTCTCCTTCAGAATGGTATACTACAGCGTTCTCTATGATGAAAATTTTGTATCCATGCCTTCGCATCCTTAAACTCATTTCCTGATCGACACAGTCTAGGAAGTATTTTTCATTATATTGACCAACATCATGATATACTGATATTGGGGCCAGAAATCCTGAGTTTATAGTAAAAGCGACTTCTCTAATTTCATCCTTTTTGTACATTCCACGACGCTCATAGAAACCCCATAATGCGGTGTCACTAGAAAATTCAATTTGCTCTTGGTTTAAAGCCGACACTGCTCCAACTTTAAATGTCTTTGATAATTTATAATAAGAGGATAACAACTCCTTAACAACATTTTCAGATAGCTTGGAATCTTGGTCTAATAGTAATAAAAACTTCATATTCTTCATTTTAGCTAGGTCTATTGCATAGTTATAATTCAGAGGTAAACCTAGGTTTGACTCATTATGCTTGAAAGTAATTTTATCATTATACCGAGAAATAAGAGACCCAATTTCGGCCGAGTAGTTGTTCGCGTTATAGTCATTAGGGCTATTGTCAAGAATGATTAGAGCATCTACCTGATTTACAACCGCCTCGACATTAGTCAATAAGTTTGACGGATTTGGTTTGTATAATACAATCAACGCAAGAACATCATTAGTCAACGTTGTCAATTCCTCTATTTAAGTACGATCTCTTGTTCTTTTACATCCTTAATTGAAATGATGTGCGGAAAAATAGGGGTCTCATGAGATTTTAGAAATACTTTAAAACTAAAGCTAAAAGTTTCCATGTCTTCTTTTACAATTCTATCTTTTAAAATGCGTGTTTTTTGAATAACCTTTCTTTTAAGAAGCGTCTGCTTCAAATTTATCAGATTCCATATTATACCTTTTAGGATGCTTTTTGACATCTTTCTAGCCCCAAAACTGAAATAAATTGCTTCGCCAAACATTAACGATATACTGGCAGGAACCGCATATAAAAGCGTAACAAGTGAATAATTCTTAATTATGGTTGTCAACGAGTTTCTCAATTGATATGTAAGGGAAAAATATGCTGTTTTACTCGTACCCATCCACGAATGGTAAACTAGAGACGTTGGAACGTACAAGGTTTTATAACCTAGAAGCCGCGCTCTCCAGCACAGATCAACATCTTCACTATACATGTAATACGATTCGTCAAAACCATGCAAAGTATCAAATAAGGACGCTTTTATGGCCAAACACGCAGATCCATAGAACACAGTTTCAGTCTGCGATACGTATTGATGATCGGAATTTTGGAGGCCATTATGCCGATTGACACCCATTCCTAACATATCACAAGATCCTCCCTCAGCGTTAATTATATCGTTGTTTTCAAGAAAGCGGATTTTAGGCGTTCCAATGGAGAAGCCTTGTTCAATCATAGTTGATAATAAGTTAAAGACCCAGTTGGGTTCGACTTCGGTATCATTATTTAAAAAAATTACGTATTCACCTTTGGCAACTTTAAAGCCAGTATTGCAGGCACTTCCATAACCTGAATTTGATCGAGTTTTGGCAACTTTAATAGTTGGATGTTCAAATTTAATTAATTCAATACTGTCATCAGTGGAGCAATCGTCCGCCACTATTATTTCCAAGCTAATTCCTGTGGTCTTCTCAAGGCTAACAACACATCTCTCTAGTTGCTCGAAACCATTAAAATGAGGAATTATTACGCTAACCATGGGAAGAATGTTTTGCGTGTGCTCCATCCAGACTTGAAGTTAATTCATCCTCTAAATCTTTGTGTTTTATGAAATTAAATTTAGTAAATTCGCTTTCTAACTGCATTCTGAATAATTTATGACTGTAATGCCTCATTCTGGTAGATGTATCGGCTCTTTTCATTATGTCTATGGATTTTGTTTCAGAACACTACATTTGGCTGAATTGCCAGATCAAACATTTCTCTTCTTTCTTAAAAAGAGATATACGGCGCCAGCAACAATGGCAACGGAGATTAAGATAGAGGCCAGAGCCATTAAGTCATAAGCAGAAGCCAGAGGTTTGGCTGACGGATCGCCCTTAGCATAATACACCTGGATCAAAACGCTGCTATGATTCACGCTTACTGTTCCTGTTAATGGAGAAGCCATATATCCAGATACCTGCGATACAGCATAATTGTAATTACCGTCCGTAACCTGGATA
>JAKBQK010000341.1 GCA_021835265.1 Thermoplasmata archaeon | reverse complement strand
ATCGCGCTTGATTCTGTTGGTCTATCTATATCGAATCTCAGAATAAATGGGAAGGATTGTGAATTTAACATTGATGATGAAGGGCTGGAGCTGAAAATTAATGAAAGTTTTTTTGGTAAAATTGAAATTGATATAAAATTTAGTGGCACAATCAAAGATTCATTGAATGGCATTTATTATTCTAATACTGAATCAGGTCCCTTCATCTCAACTCAATTTGAACCAACAGGTGCGAGATACGCCTTTCCGTGTATAGACAACCCTGTTTATAAGGCTGAATTTTCAATAACACTTGATATTCCAAGTGGCTTTGATGCCATATCCAATATGCCTGTGGAGAGAGTAACAGAACACAGCCAGAGAAAGAACATAAAGTTTACGAAAACCCCAAAAATGTCAACATACTTGGTATACCTGGGCGTAGGTCATTATGATACCGGAGTGAACGATTATAACGGAAAGCCTGTCTACCTGGTTACTGCAAAGGGAAATATGAAGGACTCAAGCATTCCGATAGAGATGGCTAAAGGTTCACTAAAATTCTATGAGGAATATTTCGGTATTAATTACCAGCTACCTAAACTCCATCTAATTGCTGTACCAGAATTTGCATTCGGAGCAATGGAAAACTGGGGTGCCATAACATTCAGGGAGATTCTTCTGAATCTCGATGGGTCATCAAGTGCCTCCGCCATAAAGATTGCCGATGAGGTAATTTCTCATGAAGTAGCTCACCAGTGGTTTGGGAATCTGGTGACGATGAAGTGGTGGAATGACCTCTGGCTCAATGAAAGTTTTGCTACATTTATGAGTTTTAAGTCTGTCGATGCAAGGCATAAAGAGTGGAATGTGTACGATGATTTTGTTACACCACAAACAAGCGGTGCCTATGATGATTCCATCATTACCCAAAGCGGTGCACTGCACGCAGACAGTTTAAGTAAAACTCATCCGATTGATGTGGAAATCAAAAATCCAGGTGAAATAGCACAAATAATTGATGAAATCACCTATGGTAAGGGTGCCAGTGTTTTAAGAATGATAGAAGCGTACGTCGGAGAGAATCTTTTCAG
Source organism: Thermoplasmata archaeon (assembly GCA_021835265.1). The sequence continues at coordinate 2,279 of JAKBQK010000341.1, read as the reverse complement.
GGATGGTGTTAGAAACTATTTAGAGAAAAATAGCTTTTCAAATGCCGTAGGAAACGATCTTTGGGCGGCAATTGGAAAAGCCTCTGGAAAAGATATCTCCAATATCATGAGAACATGGATAAAAACGGCCGGCTATCCCATCATAACGGCCAAAAAGAATGGGCATAAAATACATCTTTCACAGAAGAAGTTCAGACTGGACGGAAGTTCAGACGATATTATTTGGCCAATTCCGCTCACAGTTATCAGAAAGGGTTCGAAAAAAGAATCCACATTGTTTGATAAGAGAGAAATGGATATTGATGGAAAAGACTTCCTAAGATTCAATGAAAATCACACAGGCTTTTATCGTGTAAATTACGAAGGCGAACTCCTCCAGCTGGTTCTTTCAGAAAAGGATTCAATGAATTCCTTTGACAAGTGGGGGATTCTTTCAGATTCCTTTGCAACACTTCTTTCAGGTGCTTCAAGCTTCGAGGCCTATAAGGGCATGCTTACGACTTTTTCAGATGATGAAGAGTACACAGTAATAAATGAAATCCTAGGACAACTGTCTGAGTTGCTCTTGATTATTCAAAATAAGGAAAAGATATTACCCATAGGGAAGAAATATTTTTCATACCATCAGAAAAGATTAGGAGATAGAAAGAATGGAGAACCGGCAAATATTTCCATCTTGAGAGGAAGAGTTAATCTTGCCCTAGTACATTTTGACACTGTGTTTGCAAAGGAACTAGACAGGAAGTTTAACGACTATGATAGTATCGATCCCGAATTAAGACTCGCTGTATTGACAGCTCATTCAATTGCAACTAACGATGGTGAAAGCTTGGCTGAGTATATGAAGAGACAGAATAACGATGAGGATAGATTCAAACTCATCTCCTCAATGGGATGGTTGAAGGGAGAGAGAAACTACAATAGGATCATGGAACTTGTGAAGTCCGGGCAGATAAAAAAGCAAGATTACAGAACTTTTTTTGTGGAGGCTTCCAAGAATCCCAAAATGAGGAAGAACATAGCTAAAGAGATGGACTCTCTGCTTTCTCTCTTCAGAAAGTATTACGCAGGTACAGGAGAAGAGTCGAGATTTATTGAATCCATTATCCCGTATGTAGGTCTCGAAGATAGAGCAAGTGTTGACGATTTTGTGAGCAGAAACAGAACTCCAGATATTAATTATGGAATTGAAAGAGGACTTGAGGAGCTTACAATTTATCAAAAATTAAATGAAATAATAAAATAGATCTATAAACAAATTATTTAACACTGCTATTTTATCGCCAAAGCCCATATACATAGCCATTCATATTAAGCCATCAAAGATCAAAAGCTTAACCAGTTTATGAGCTGGAAAGGATTTACGAATCCTATTGGCACAGTTCTAGAAACTACGAACTAGTGCTTCGATCTATGATACAACAGGCATTTGAAGATGCATTACTTGTGTCAAAGGTACAGGACACAATTATTAAAGAAAGCTTCTATTTGGCAGCTCGTATGTTTGAGGGATGGTACCCTTCATTGTACAATTACAAGACATACAGTGAATCATGCCAGAAGAGATTGAGAACAGCAAACGAGCTTGAGATACCCGCCCGAGAATTCAGGAGTCGAGAATAGGGATAGAAGCATATCTTTAAGAACGATGTATTCTGAAACTTGTTACGACACTAATGATGGACATAAATGAAGAGTGGATTATGGGGGAGATATATCAGGAGGAGAATTAGGGGGATGTGCAGGATCTTTTCAATCAAGTTTGTTTTAAAATAACAGGTTTATGAGTACCCCGATTCTGACCAGATAAATTCTTAATGATACCACAGATGTGCAGTTATATCAACTGCAGAACCAACTGCGACGATGAGTATGAGTAAAGGTACTATGAAAAGAAGCGGATTGCTTGAGGCCCTGAAAAGGACTATGAGAAATATTGCCAGAAAAATGTTTAAAATTTGCCCATATAGGGTGTGAGTCCTTCCTTCGAAAAACATTTTTACGAATTCTTCCCATGTAATCTTTTCATCTTTTATCTGTGGTTCAGGTTTCTTTATTCCCAGAAGTTGAAGAAAAGATCTCTTTTCTTTTGGTTGCTCTACTGCCGGGCTAATCACCTGCCTTGATTTGGATGTTGTCTGGATTTCAGGTCTGCCGCTAACTTTCCTTGCTTTCCTGTCTTTTGGCGGCTTAACATCCGGGGATTTTGAATCCTTTGCATAAGCTATAGGCTGCTGCAGATTTTGAGATGGCTTTTCTTCCTTTTTCTTTCTACCCAG
>JAKBQK010000225.1 GCA_021835265.1 Thermoplasmata archaeon | reverse complement strand
TGAAAGATGATCAACTGCTAGTTTCTTTCCATCGTATGATTTCACAAGTTCATCCACAATTATAGCGTCTTGCACGTGACCATGATGCTATAAAAGATAAAAAGAAATTGTATACACTTAAATGGCACATACATTTTTGAGAAAAAACTTAGAAATGTTCTTTCAGTTTAAGGAAATACACTAATGCACAATTGAGTAAAACTTAGGTGATTAAAATGATTGAGGAGGATTACAGATACATCAGCTGCGGTGGTGATCCACTAACTTATCTGAAGAGTGCATTTAAGGCCATGAAAATCGAACTTGAACCTGGTCAGGAGGGAAGAATGCTTTTCATGAAGGAGAAATTTCCCTATGACAGGAACATATTCTCATCACTGGCAACTCAAAATGCAATGGACATCACAAAATTTGAGGAGAAAGATGGAGAATTAACCTTAGAAATGGTTAGGAACCAGCAGAATTAAAATAAAAAAAGTCTATTTTACTTTTAGGAATTATCATAGTATAAGTAAGTTTTGGGAAACTGTTTTATTAAATCCCGCGTTCAAAATACATGAATGAAAATTATCCAAAGTTGGCCTATAGATTTCAACTTAACAACAATTTCACATTTTATGATGTTATCAGTACTATCCCATATCTGGCAAATTTAGGAGTGACACATATATATGTTTCTCCCATCCTCAAGGCTAGATCAGGAAGTTCTCACTGTTATGATATTGTTGATTTTAGATACGTAAACGAGGAACTTGGAGGGGAAGAGGGATTGAGAGAGATGGTTGATAGGGCAAGGGAGAACAATATGAAAATTTTAATTGACATAGTACCAAATCACATGGCTTACTCCCTTGAAAACACCTATATTCTTGACTTCATCAAAACTGGAAACCCTGATATACTGAGGTTATTCGACATTAAGCAGTCTCCATTGGTTATGGATGGAAAACTCATTTTTCCATTTCTTTCCTCTCCTTTGAATGATCTAATAAATATGGGAAAGGTGGCTATAACACTGGAGGGTGATATTTACTTAGATTTTGATGGAAATAAAATTCCCTGCTCTGACAGATCTAAGGAGTGGATAATTAGAAGATCAGGAGAGGAATTCCTGAGTGTGAATGCAATATTTGATAATAATGATGATTTCACGAAGAAGCGTATCGAAGAAATAATTCACGATGTAAATGGAAACAGAGATTTACTTAACAGTTTCATTGATTTGCAGAACATTATACCAGAATGGTGGCAGAGTAGCGGGAAAATCTTGAATTACAGACGTTTTTTCGCTGTAAACGATATGATTGCACTGCGTTCGGAAGATGCAACGGTAATAGAATCGAGACACAGTACAATAAGGAGACTAATAGAAGATTATGGTATTTCTGGACTTAGAATTGATCATCTTGACGGAATACATGATCCAGAATCATATCTTCACTTCGTACAAAGCGAGCTCCATCCTGAATTCATAATAGTAGAAAAAATCTTATCAGAAAACGAGTGTCTAAGTAATAAGCTGAAGACTGACGGCACAACAGGATACGATTTTCTCTGGAAAGTGATATCGCTTTTTACGGATTACGAGGGTTTAGACGAGATCAAAATAAACTACAATAATGATCAGGGGAAATATGAGCAGACAAAGGCAGATGAAGAACATTTAGTTTATAATCTTAAGGATCTATTTATGAACGAAGAATTTGCTGGGGATATACTCAATCTATCGTGGAACATATATGAAAATCTGGTTTTAAGGGATCACTATGAATTCTCAATAAAACAAATTGAAAACGCAATAAAAATTTATTTCAAGAATTTGAAAAAATACAGAAGTTATTCAAATCTTAATTCAATTGGGGAGCTTTCAGAAGATTTCACTAGAATAGGGCTAAAAACCAATGATCCAGTACTCGTCACGGCCGGTGAATATCTCAATCACAAACATAAAATGGGTGCTGATGCGTTCCTTCAACTTCAGGAATATTCTGGCGCAGTAATGGCAAAATCAGTGGAAGATAGGGCATTCTTTGCCTACAACCCATTTGTTTTTCTGAACGAGGTGGGAGGTAGCGTGTGGAATAGTGCCGTATCTAATAAAAACTTTATAAAGTTCCTGAATGAAAGAAAAAAATTTACACATTCAATGAATGAAACTTCAACTCACGATACAAAATATGGGGAGGATCTTCGTGCTTCAGGCATAGTGATTTCAGAATTCCCGGATCTTTTTAGAAAGGCAATAGAAGAGGCCAGGAACTCATATATAACTGAGGGATTGGCAGGGAGATTGCGCAACGAACATTTATATTATATAGTTCAAATGGTGGTTGCATCTGTGAAGTCAAGAGGATTATACAAAAGTTATAAAGATTCACTAAATTCACACATCATAAAAGCAGTGAGAGAATCAGGATTAAAAACAGGATGGAAAAACATTAATGTGGAATATGAGAAAAGCTGCATAGAATTAACGGAGAAAGTTGTTGAATTTGCAGAATTAAAACCCTCCTCAAACATAGGCAGATTATCTCAAATGTGTAAAGAGTATGGGCAGTTGAATTCCATATCCATGCTTGTTTTAAAGTTCATGCTTCCAGGATTCACATCAAACTATCAGGGTTCAGAAAACCACAACTATCACTTTACAGATCCAGACAACAGGATTCCAGTGGACTATAGTTTACTGAAGGATCAATCAGATCTTGACCTTAAAAAAGATTACCTCTCCATAGACAGTTTATACGAAAATGGATTCAAACTTTCTCTCTTCAGGAGACTTAGTCAGATCAGAGAAGAGAATCTATCTCTTATAAATGAAGGTGACCTCAGTCTTCTAGAAACTCAGGGAGAAGGGAGTTCAAGTGTGATCGTAATAGGAATTAGAAAGAAAAATAGGCGGCTCATAATTTTCACTGGTAGATACTTTTCAAAAATAAAGGAAGGAAGTGCTCTCAATTATAGTAATACATTTTTAAGTCTTAATAAGGAATGGCAGGGGAAGTACACTGATCTGTTAAGCAACTCCTCGTTAGAAATAAGAGAAAAAGTGAATATAAGCGATCTAATGAAGCACAATTCATTTTTGATTATAAAGGCTGATGACTAAATTGAAACCAGACACTCTATCGTACCGGAAACTCAGTTATGAGGATATAGGACTGTGGAAGAAGGGCAGCGAACTACTTGCAACAGTATGGGCACCTTTTGCAAAAAAAGTTGAGATCAAAATAGATGATCAGAAACTTATGGAATTGAGGAGAAATTACTATGGTATATGGGAAGGTTCATCAACCTTCAGGGAAGAATATAAGGAATACAGCGTAATACTCAATGGAAGAGAAAGATTACCAGATCCTGCTTC
>JAKBQK010000022.1 GCA_021835265.1 Thermoplasmata archaeon | reverse complement strand
TTCAGATAGTCAATGCGGAACAAAATAATGGATGTAGTGATCAAAAAGACCTAAAAAGTTAGGTAATTAATAATTGCATCATTCCCGTTTTGATAACAAAAAACATTTCAAACAAATTTGTTTATATACTCCCATAGCAGATTTAGAAATATATTATTGATAAAATAATTCAGACGACTATCTCTTTTCAGACTCTTTACGACTAAATATACCTGAAAGACTTTTCAGAGGGCTTATTCGATTAGTTTACGTGTTTTATCTTTTTGCATCTTTCAAGTAGAGATTTCTTTTCCATTGAGGAGGCTTCTTTTGTATCTGTGGTTTTTTCTTGTTTCTAAATTGTCCCCAAAACTGTTTTTGTTGTTTTGTTGCATTTTCCCAACAAGTTAAACATATATGGTAATTATTTGATATATGGATCATGTATTTGTGTGACGAAACAATATAACAATTCCGACATTTTGGTGTATGACCTCGTGACATTGATATCAATCCTTTTCTTTGAGTTTCTTAAGTTCCAATTTTTCCTTGTTGTGTTCCTGTTTTGCTCTTTCCTTTTGCAATTGCTGTTCTCTCTGAAATTTGATTGCATCGTTCTGCTGTTGTTCATAACTGCCGACCTTACGGCAATGATCACGAACGCTTACGTGTCCAAAGAGAGTCTTTTTTTGATATGTTGCAACCCAATAAAATCCTTCCGGACAGTGTTTCGGAATACTGAATTTTCCACCAATCTTTCCCAGTTCCGGAATTGGTATGTTGAACTCGCAGTTGTATTTGTTATCTTCTAACATTTTCAATTCACCTTCCTGCAGAATCCTTTAACGTAAGTTCCACCTTCTTTTTTGAAACCAGTGACGTATTCCATTCCTGGAGGGCATTTATCTTGATCTTCAAAATATTTTTTCATAGCCTTCTCATCCCTCCTTTTTTCCATCTTCTCATAGAACGTTTCACCTCGTGCGTCTTACTGACCTATATCGATTGAACCAGGATTAGGCGGATGGCATTCCCTTGCTTGCTTCAGATTCTTTATCTCTCCCATAACTATAGTTGATTACCTACAGTTCTATACTTTACTAATGAATTTTTCTTTCCAACTGCTGGCGAATGAACCCCTAGAGGATAGTTCCTTGAATCCCCTTCTTACGACCTTGTATATTCTTTTTCTGAGTTTATCACCTCTTCAGAGATTATTCTCTTGATGGATTTCCATATGAACTCTATGGGATTCAGTTCCGGTGAATAGGGTGGTAGGAACACAAGCCGTATCTTAAGCTTCCCGGCCTTCTTTAGGACTGCCTTTGCATGATGTGAAGAGAAATTATCCAGTATGATGATAATCCTGCGCCTTGGATTGTGCTTTCTTATGGATTCGAGGAATCTGCATACATCCTCCTTTCTGGAGTGATCATGGAACTGCAGGACACTGTTTCCGTTGAGGGAATAGAACCCGAATGTGTTGGCCATGTACTTTGAGGTATCTTTAATCCTATTCGATAATCCTCATCAAGAAGCAATTCCAAACGCTTAGGGGCAGAGGTCATAAGAACGTAACCAGTGACGCAATAAAAACCATTCGATTATTAGAAAAAATGGAAGGGCCGAGATTCGATTGATGTTCTAAGAGAATATTATAAGTATAAGAATCGACTGATCTTTCTGTGACACATACATTCTTTTAAGTGTAGGTTAATTTGAGTTATAAAGGGTGAAAGAGATGTTAGCAGACAATTTCCACAACTATACAGAAGAAACATATAAGGTCTCTGTAGCTTTTTTGAATGAACAGCCAGACCTTAAGGCAAAACTAGAAGACAGTTTATGGGCATTTTACAGTTTAGGCAAATTAATTCCTGAGACCCTTGAAAAATTTGCATCTGGTCATTACTTTCCATATTCTGAGTCATTCTTCAATTTGCGAAGTTCATTGGAGTTGTGCAGATATGGATTTTACTCTCAAGCGCTCGTAAGTCTGAGATCTGTCTTAGAGCTATCTACAATGGGTATTTATTATGACATTAATGATGAATCGCATGTAACAGTGAAACCATGGATCCAATCAACCATCAGGACTCCATCTTTCAAGCTGATGATTAATACCTTGTTGCAGAAGGATTATTACAAAAGATTCGATAAAATTTTTGGACTTGGGAAGGAACTTGAAAACTTGTATGATGAATTAGGGGGTTTCGTCCATGTAAGAGGTTACAAGTCTAGTTCTACTGGTCTAAGCGGATCCAATATTATAGTTTTTAAACCTAAGATCCTTGAAAAATTTGTGAAAAAGCAAGTACAGGTTGTTATATTAGTCTCAATTTTGATGCTCCTAAAATATCCTATTGGAATTGTTCCCTTACCTATTACTGATAAATTCGGCTTTAATGGCCTATCTGGCGGTTTCTTGGAAAAGATTGACACAGATCATATCCTTGCTATGCTTACAAAAGAGGAAGTTGTGTTTATGCAAAATATAGCTAAGAACGACACGCACGTTCAAGAGACTGTGAGATATTTTGAGAATCTTCCCGAAATAGACGGAGAGGAATTTCAAAGACAGGCCAATGAGTGGGGTCATTTTATGGAAGAACACAAACGTGATCCAGAATAAATGTGATTTCCTACAATGAATTTCTTTCTAATCCCTGTAATTCCACACTGAGCATATTGAGATTGTACGGCCAATAATTCCCACTCCATTATTCCCTTTAAATTTCCCTCTGCAGGAGAGAATAATGTGCCCGAAGCGAGGCAGAAGTCCTACATAGCAATATTAAGTGGTGTAAGTGTTGTCGATAGGTGATGTGGAACATCCAGTGAACGTCATTTAAGTCGTAGAATTCAAGGGAGCGCATGTTAGTAAAATCCTGTGTTTAGTTGCGTTACCAGAATTACTAATTTAGTGGCATCCTAGCAGATTATAACTACTATCTCTCTATGGCACTGTGTGCCAACAATCCAATGCCGAATAGGACGGCCTGTGCAATACCTCGACCTAGCGATCCAACATTGTTTTGCTTCAATGTCGAGTCCACCTTTGAATGTATAGCCAATTGGACTGGGATTGCAACGATGTGTGCCGCTGCTTTTTGGTTATTGTTCATATTTGAGTCAGAAGTAAATTTCCATATTTAACCATTTCCCCCATTAACCAGCAAGTATTAACTGTTTCCGGGTTAACCATTTCCTGATTTCAGTTTCTACTCTTTCTAATTTTTAATTGCGCAATAAAACGATTCAATTAATGGACCGGTCGGGATTTGAACCCGAGGCCTCCTGCTTGCAAAGCAGGCGATCTACCGCTGATCTACCGGCCCTTGTCTCACGCTGATTGTATATTCATATTTAATTTTTCATTGAGAGAATTCT
>JAKBQK010000049.1 GCA_021835265.1 Thermoplasmata archaeon | reverse complement strand
TAGTTCTTGCTATTTTTGCATATATTATGTATTCAATCATAATTTTTGTAATGTCTGTAAGTGGTTCTGAATGGTCATACCTTTTCTCACAAACACCGTCACTACTTTATGGATTGCTAATTGATTATATAAGAGTGATTATAATAACAGGAGCTTCCATTGCCTTTGCTTTTACACTTGGTTATCTGCTTGCAACAAGAAGGAAGGCGGAAGCCGTGGGAGTGCCAGTAATACAAACGTTCAGTGCTTACCCAGTTCCGGCTTACTTTCCCTTCATATTCCTTGGTATATATCCTATATTTGCTTCTGTTTTAGGAAGTCAGGCTGAGGAAGGAATTGTTCTTCTTTTAGGATTTATAGCAACCTTCTATTATGTTTTTTACAGTTTCTGGATGGGTATCAAGGCAATGCCAGCAGAATATAACGAAATAATGAAGAACCTCGACATGGGCTTCTTCAAGAAGATGAGATATGTGATTATACCCTCAACCTTCCCCTATCTTATCTCAGGTATTTCATCTACCATTAACAGTGCCTGGGGTGGCCTGGAAATAGGCGAATACTGGCCAGATATAGCCGGTGGAAAGACTCTTGAGATCCATACAGGGCTTATGAAAACAATTGACGTCGCAACAAGAAGTGGAAATATTGCCCTTGCGGGCTGGGCATCATTTCTGTTTGCGATTATAGTTGCAATATATTCCATACTGTTTACAAGGAAGATGATGGATCTTGCCAGAAAAAAATATGTTGCAGAGGAAGGCATTTACAGTGTTTAGGCAAGAGCCTGAAAACCATCATCGTCTTTTTTTATTAACCCAGAATAAACTCCCCATTCAATGAGCGTTATTTCAAGATTATGCAACCCAGATGGATTGTTATACTTTTGAATTCCGTTCTTCTCTAATTCTTCCATTATATCATCAAGATCAAACTTTACGAGCCGGAGTGCTGTTACGAATGGCTCCATTGTTATAAGCGATGCTTTCAGAATACTCTTTCTTATCTTTGGTCCAGAAACAAGAAAAGTCTTTCCCTTATCAGTTATCCAAATATCTCCCTGGTCCGTTCCAACGAAACCAAGATTTGCAGCGGTATATACAATTGGCATTAAATCGTCAATATCAACTTCCATCTCTTTTTCAAGTTCAAAAAGATCAGTCCTGTCGTCAAACAAATGGTTCAGCACATGAAGCAATCCCACCAAGTCTGCAATCCTTGCATCAGGGTCTACAGTTTCCAATATCTATCATCTCTTTAGTATTTTCAGGTTATTAAGTTTTAACTCGCTCTTTATTTTTTAAATTACATATCAATTAATATAATGGACATAATCCTTTTTAACTATATAGTTTATCTAGAAAAGCTTTTTTAATAAATTATATTTACACAAACCTTATTTATTCTCAAATACTGTAAAATCATGGCAATCAGGGCAGTTCTAATAAGGCCAAGTAATAAAACAGGAAGTGCATATTTGACAAAGTGGGGTTTTCTTCCAGCCCCACTCGGACTTCTTGCTCTGGCTGGCGAAATACTAAGGATTAATAACAGTAATGTTAAGATAATAGATATGGAGGGGGACAATCTATCTCTGGATCAGGCAATCGATCTTGCAGTGGAATACAGGACAGATCTTGTAGGAATTACCCTTCATGCAACAGCCGCACACAATAATGCAGGTTATCTTGCGAGAGAAATCAAGAAAAGACTTCCTTCAACTATTCTGGTAGCGGGAGGACATCACGCAACATTTTTACCATATGAAGTCCTGAGATCAGGTTTTGACATATCGGTACTTGGAGAGGGCGATGAGACCATATATGATATCAGTAATGCCATAGTAAATAGGACGAGTATGCTTAAGATTCCTGAAATAGTGGTTCGGGATGGAGACAAATTTGTTAGAACAGAACCAAGAAAATTGATCCATGATCTGGATTCTTTGCCAATGCCCCCGCTTGAACTTCTGGATGCGTCAAAGTATACTTTTAAAGTGTTTGGAAAAAACGAAAAGGTCATGTGCCTTGAAACTTCAAGAGGATGCCCATATGGGTGCGATTTCTGTTCAGTTACCCCAACATGGGGTAACACATGGAGAAATAAATCGAATGGAAGAATACTCATGGAAATGGAAAGGGCTAAAGAGGCAGGATATGACTGGATTTTTTCACTGATGATATCTTTATAGTTGAACCTAATGTTAAACACAGGGAAAGCCTATTTAACAGTATTCTGGAAAGAGGACTAGAGACAAAATGGATTGTGCAGATGAGGGCAGATGTAACCGCGAGGCATCCGGACCTCATACAAAAGGCTGCCAGAGCAGGTATGACCATATCATTCCTTGGAGTTGAATCAGGAAGTCCTGAAGTTTTAAAGAAGATGCATAAGGGCGAATTCACACCCCAGTCAGTAGAGGCGGTAAAAATTTTATCATCGAATGATATAATTGTACTTATTGGTTTGATGATTGGCGCACCATATGAGAGAATTCGAGACGCACTGACTACTGTAAAATTCTCCAGAGAACTGGCAAGGGCAGGTGCTGATGCAGTGCAATTTTCAATATATACCCCCCTTCCCGGAACAAGAATTTTTAATGAGGCCCTCAAAGACAGTTCACTGTTTACCCTGGACTGGGACAGGTATGATGTATTAACCCCGGTAATGAAGACAAGGGTTGGACCAGTGTTTGATCAGATACTTCAATTTTATGCCTCTTATTCATTTTATATATACAAGTTCATAAGGGGAAAAATTAAGGGTATAATACTCACTAAGAAAAAAGCTATCCTTATAGAAACAGGAACGAAATTTATAATGAAAATGATGCCAGAGTATCTTAAGGACATAAAAAACTTTCCAAGATTTCTTTTCAGGACTTATGACATGTACAAAGAAGCAGCAAAAAATGGATTTATATCTCAAAAGGATCAAGAGGAAATATCAGGTGATTCTGGAAAGATAATTTATGATTTGGAAAATGGCAGAAATCCATACTTCTTAATAAAAAAAGAGAGCTAGGAAATTCTGATTCATTTTTTATCTTTTAAGTATTAATTTGATACAAATTATAGTTTGATTTTATTACAATAACCGAATAAACTATTAAGCTTAAACTATTGAACGGTGATATGACAGAAGCTTCGGGTAATAAGGGGGAACTGGAAAGACATCTTACCTTTAAGGATGTCTTTTTTCTCTCATTCGGTGGTATGTCACCACTCTTAAGTATACTGACTTACGGTGCCTTTGCAATTACTCTTGCAGGATATGATGCACCACTTGTAATGATAATTGGTACCTTACTTGTTCTTGTTAATGGACTGTCAGTCACTCAGCTTTCAAAGCGATTTTCAACATCTG
>JAKBQK010000389.1 GCA_021835265.1 Thermoplasmata archaeon | reverse complement strand
GATTGATTACAGAGAAGCAAAAATAGCGATGATTTATCCGTTCAGGGAAAATGACTCAGATTGTGTTACCATAATTCCTGGCAGCAGAAAAAGGGATAAGGTAGCACAGGAGATTGCCAAAAAACTGGATACTGACACAGAGGAAATAATGAGGATACTTCCATCTGGAAACGCAGATATTATTTAATTTTAGAAAGCTCAGCCTTCAGGTTTTCCAAAACCTTTACATCCTCTGGATCAAAGGACAACCTCAAACTTACTTCCACTGTAAGGATGTCAATATAGTGCAGAAGATAGAACAGCTTTTCCAGTTGTGTCTCACCTTTGGGCTTTATCCTTATGATCTCTGATGAGAATTTATTTTCCATTATATCCAGACGCACCTTACATCTTGAACTGTAATCCCCCTCCAGAACAAGGAAGATGAATTTTTCGGCCATACCTCCGTTCATTAGTTGCGGTACAAGTTCATTATGATTCTGTTCTGATAGGTTATGATTCAGGGCGAAAAGCTTTGAATTTTCATTAAACTGTGTCTTGAATCTGTAGCTGAGGCTTGTGAAAGGTTCCCATGATAGAATATAGGGAATTTTTCTTGAGTCTACTATTTTCTGTGCAAGCTGCCATATAGGGCTTCTCTCCTTTTCAAGATTTTCTAGAATTGAAATGATCTTTTTTCTCTCATCCGTCTGAATGCCAGCAAAAGTGTTCAAAAGAGGCATTAAAAGATATCCTATGGCCTCCCTTGGCTGCAATCCTGCTGGTATTTTAATCAGATTGTCGCATATTTTGGAAAGCTCACCACCGGAAGTTATGGCATTTACCCTGACTCCTCTGGCCTTCGCCTCTTTAACTGTACTCAGTGTTTCTTCTGTGTTTCCCGAGTAACTTACTGCAATGAAGCAGTAGCTGCTGTCCACATATTTTGGAAGTTTGTATGAATCCACAACTATTACAGGAAGTTCCTGGAATATCTCTGCAAAAATTCTGCCCGATACACCTGATCCACCCATTCCTGAAATTACAATTGCTTTAAAATTTCGTGCTTCCAGAGAAAACTTCTCAGTAAAATTGATTTGTTCCTTAATTGAGTAAACCTGACTGTAAAATTTATCTTCTGCCAAAAAAATCATTCCTCAAATTGGAGCTAGGGCGAGAAAGAATCCCCACACAGCAGGAAGTAAAGCAGCTAGTCCTACAAGAATATAGATCATGGTTTTAGTTGACATATACATGAGTATTTATTTATTTTTAATTAACCTTTGCTATGTAAATTAAATATGAAATTTTCTATCTTTATGGCGTATTTGCTTATATTTATTACAATTTAGAGATTTAAGTATTACAGTGATTTTTAATATTAGGAAATGTTGTTACAGTTTTTATTTTTACATCAATTTCTATGAAGGGTATATGTCATGCAATGTGCCCCGCCATATCCACCTGTTATTTCTTCCAGATTGATTTTGATAAAATCAATGCCAAAATCCCGCATTTTTGAACTGGATGGAAACATGGTTCCACTTTTAAGTTCTGATTCTTTTCCCCCTGCTTCTTCCTTTATCTTCTGAGTTATGACACCGTTGCTTTCAAGCTTTTTAAGAACTGAAAAAGAATCTATGCATATAATTCTGTTATTCTTTACAGTAAGGAAATTGGATGAATAACAAAGCTGTTCAATGGGGGAAATTTCCATTATGTTATAACCTTTCTTTTTCAGATAATCATAAAGTGTTATATCATATGCATAAACGTAACCGTCTCCTGTTTTCTGGTATAATTTTCCCTTTGCTGCCTTTACAAGGCTCAATGAACCAATGGCTGTACCATTACCTGCAATGTTGAAATATGTGTCAAGATGCATATTGTTGAGGAGATCGTTTACCATAAATGGATATCTGGGATTTTCCACGACCAAAATTTCGTCATGGCTCATCATTCCTGAATTCATTGCCGATATGGCTCCAGCAAGATCAGTTCTTGGTCCTGTTCCTATTAATCCAAATTCACCACATGGAATGTAGTCACCACCCTCAAAAAATGAGTTCTCCTCAACCCTCTTCAGGTGATCATTACCAAGGATTTTCTCCATTATGAATCCTGTAATTTCAGGTTCCATTTTTCTCTGCGGCAGTTTCATTCTACCAAGAATGACTCCATTAGAACTCACAGCCTGCTGGTCCCTCATAAAATACAGGTTTGTAAGTGGTACATTGGAAAATATTTTGGGATATGACATATGATTATCACGATCAACAGTTATGTCAATTGACGGCACCAGGATTGATATGTTAAAAAGAGTGTCTGCATCCATGAATGGAAGATTTCTCTGAAAATCCTTCTTTAGCCTTTCAACCTCTGAAATATCGCCATAGAACTGCACCTCAGAAGCCAACTTTTCCTCCAGAGACTTTCTGAAACTGCTGTCAGTATTACACCTGTTTACAACAATTTCTCTGAGTTGTGTTACCTTTGCCCCATTCTCCTTCATAATCTCCTCAAGCTTCTCATGTTCTCTTAATGCCTTGGTCTTGTTGAACGGTCTCTCAAAGAGAAATGCTCTCGGTGAGATCATCGCATAATCTATCTCTGTTCCTGGTCTATGAACAATCACTTCCTTCAAATTTTCCCATTCTGATCTTACAAACATCAAATATCACCTAAAATTTCATAATAGTTGTCCTCATAGAAGAACAGTTCTATCTGATCTTCCTTTATAACCCTCTTCAGGGTGATCTGGTTATAGGTTCTCTCATTCATCAGATTCGTTTCACTCTCTGTCCTGTTAATTACAATGAACCTTTCTCTGGATGCTTTTTCTCCAGTTTCCTTCAGTTTATCAAAGTCTATTAATCTCTTGTTTATGAGTGTAATCTTAACATTTTTCAGGTCTGTAACATATATTCCACCTGGTCTTTTTCCCTGATAAATGTATTTTGTATTGTCAAAGAATATTAGAGATCCAGGCTCAATATCAAGAATTCTGATCATATAGGTAAACCTGAAAAATTGTTTTCCATCCTTTATTCCTGCGAGTGAACTTGAAACGACCACATTGCATATGGTTTTAGACTGAATTTCTCTGGCAAATGTATCTCCATCTTTTTTCTTTCCAAGATATATATCTATACCTTCCTTCAGTTGAACTGACTTTGAAACAAAGGATTCCGGGTCTTTTTTCTGGTTGTTCTCAACCATGCGGAGAAGCTCCTGATGAATTAGATCTATTTCAGGGCTCATTTTTTCCATGAATCCCCTCAGTTGAACCTTGGATTCGTAATATGATCCTGTTACCTTATTACACGTTGGACAGCTGATTGACTCCTTCCTGTATGGAATTTCCAGCAGAAACTCCTTCTCCTCTGCATCATCTC
>JAKBQK010000579.1 GCA_021835265.1 Thermoplasmata archaeon | reverse complement strand
CAAAGAATAAGTTATTTCTATAATTTGATTCTTTCCAGTCCGCATTGTAAACGGCAATTGTTTCAAAATTCGTAAGTATTGCCCATGAACATGATTTCATCCATGCATAGTCTATGGCTTGCGTTATATACTTATGATTTGTCTGGATGTTCTCTTCTTTTAAAGATTTAGCTTCAACGAAAAACTTAGGTATTCCACTTATGCGGAATCCATAATCCACTCTCTTCTTTGATATGGTTTCCTCTGCACTTACGGAATCGGTACTCTTTCCTCTATTCGAAAAATTCCAACCTAGAGATTCAAAAAGAGGTTGTATGAAATCCTTTTTTGTCGATTCCTCATTGTATCTTTTGATTTCACCAGATTTCTTAATTTGTTCATATTTGGATATGAGTTCAACTATTCGTACAAAGTCAATGTTATTCTTATCTTCTGATTTTTTAGGTTCGGCCATGTTCTTACTTTCCCACTTTGGTCTTTTTAGTTTTCCCTAAAACTATAAACAGTAAACTCACTTCATTTTTTGCCATTCCTATAAGCAAAGCCAAGAGGTTTTCTAAAGTCTCTGTTTCAAATGTTCTTGCACTTGGACTTAAATAAACATCGTTTTCGACATCGAGGTAAAGACCGTATTCTTTGAGATTTACAATATACGTGAGCTGATTATCATCTACATCTAGTATATCATCAATAATTTTATCAATTTCTTTCATATTGGATATTTTGTTTTTTTGAAATATATCCACCAAGAATTTCCCTTGCTTGTTTGATTCTGTCAGAACTAGTTCTAAGTAATGGTAACTGTATTTCACGAATGTACTTTATGAATGTGGAAAGAAACTTAATTTTTGAATTGTGATCTGAAAATGTTTCTGTGTTAAAAGGGATCAGCAATGACTCTGGGTCATTTTCGTCAAAAAATTTTGTTATGGACTTAGAAATTTCTTCTATTTTTTTATTATATTCTTTGCGATTAATATGTACAGTTTTCCTGAATGTTTCAAGAGCGTTTAGGTTCTGGTCGAATAGAATTTTTTCAAAATTAAGAATGATGCCCCAAGCTTTCGCAATCTCCTCGAGGCCAATTTCCAAAAGAGCAACTTTTGTTGGAATACTGACATTCTTTGAATCATTTAATAGTCTTTCTGCATTATTAACAGCTAATTGAGCACCTTCCAATGTTATTGGTAATTTTCCAACTATTTTTATATTTATTTTTGTTTCAACACTCAATTAATCTTCACCTTTGTTTTATTATACATCTTTATGCTCTTATCCTCTTTAATTTTCTTTTGCTGATACCACAAAGTGGATTTATTGATTCCCAACTCTTTCCTTTTTTCTGGGTCAATTGATATAATCTTTGACAGCATATCCTGACTATCCACTCTGGTAATCTTCAAATCTGGTATTCTAAATTCAATAACATTTGTTTTTCCGCTCAAATATTTTCCAAAAATTCTTGCATTTTCGAACATTATGTTCTCAAGGGCGTGCTGTTTTTTATTGAAATCATATCTTCTATTGAAATTCTCTTTAATTTTTTCAATCGGTATTTTTGCGGTATTAGGTTTCAAACGAATATGATAATTTTCAGTTGTAATAAAATCTGATTTTTTTATGCCGGATTCAAGGATCAGTATAACAGAATAATCCACAACATGTCTGAATAATTCCTGAAAATCGTGCACCAATGGATATTTTGACAGTGGTATTTCATGAAGGTACGCAAAGGAAGCATCAAGACCCCACCCTCTTTCCATTTGAATCCCTTTCAGTATCATATGACTTCCAACCTGTCTCCTGAGTCTAAATCCAACTTTAGAAAGGGCTTTCAACATATCTTTTCAAAAAATAGAGGGAAGCTCAGGCAGTTAGCTCAATGTTTCCGATGATGTCTATGTCGTGGGGAATGGGCTCTTCATCAGCATTCATGGCGTCTATAAACCCCGGACGGCTTCTCTTATGTTTGACATGGCCTCTTATACATTGCGCCCGTCAGATATGCACCCAGGCAAAGCAGGGACTGTAACCACATACATCCCATCCTCATCCGTCTCCATGACCACCGTAAATCTCATTAATTTTATAATAAAATAATAATTATAAACCTTTGTGCTTCAGTTAGTACCCTGACTGGAGCTATAGTCTCTCAATATGTTGAATAAATCCGGTTGAGCCCATTCTACATATGGTTTGGTTTAATGTAAAATACCACAAACACACATTCTCCAAACGGAGATTGCTCTATTTTGTAGTGAGAAAGCTCCAGAGCTATTGTGACTAATAAAAAATAATCTCTCGAATTACACGCTGTAACCTGAATGTATGGTTTATATCCAATAGAAGATCAAAGAAGGATATCATTGAATTCAAACGCCACTCGGGACTCTATGTTAGCTTCATCTACCTTTAACTTCTTCAAACCGAAATTTTTCATATATTGCTGAATTTAACCCTGACTAGTTTACCTTCCATTTCATAGGTTTTCCTGAATCCGGGGATTTCTATTGACTCAATATCCTTCAAGCCTATCCCGTGATGGTGTTTTACACTCTTCGCGCCATCTTCATTCTGGATGAAATTCTCATAGATTATGAGCGTTCCAGCCGGTAGGTATTTTCTGGCCAGTTCCTGGAGATCCTTATTCCCATTTCTCCAATGGTGATAGGAAAGAGATGAGAATATGAGATCAAATTTTTCTGTGGTAACGAATTTACTGCTGTCACCAAACTCGCTCCTTACTCTTGGCGCAAGAGAGAGTTCTTCGAATCTTCGGTTTGCAATCTTCACCATGGTTGTTGAAGGATCCACGCAGGTGATTTTAGTACCGGGCAATTTCTGTGCTATAATTGCAGCTGCTATTCCAGGTCCGCTGCCTATCTCCAGAATTGAAGATGGGTTCAGAGAAGCAACATCTTCTAGAATTTTCGAATAAACTGCTCTATGTTTGCCTGATCGTGATGCAAAGAGTGAATAGAGTCTGGCAAAGATTGGTCCAAATTCTTCTTTATCATCAATTGCCTTTTTTTCATCCTGCAATGCTATCCAACTCTTTCTAATCTCTATATCGGTAAGCAATATTATACGTCTCTTGTTCTCTTTGGATCACTAGTTACAATGTTCCGAAGTTGTATAAACTCAAGGATGCAGCTCTTGGGCACATATCTTGATCCGACCTAATGGCGTCCTATTTTGCAAAAATTCGAAGTGCTGTCTTTACATCGCATATAAATCGCTTTTCGATGAATTTTATATGATCTATTCATATTTCTTTACCATTAAAAAATCGTTTCCATTTATACCCTTAACCGTGAATCCGTTTTTCAAATAAAATGAGATACCAACCTCATTTTGACTGTGCACATATAAGGTGCAT
>JAKBQK010000209.1 GCA_021835265.1 Thermoplasmata archaeon | reverse complement strand
ATTGTTTCCAGGACATTGATCGCATCAGAAATGCATCTGAAAGCTGTGGTTGAAAGGACATTTGAGGAGATCTCAATGTTCAACTCTTACTCAATGGGATGGATCAGGAAGTTTATCCCGAAAAAATACAATAAGTATCAAATGTTAGGTATTTGACTATAATTGCTATTCTAATCAATAATTCATGAGAACTGGATAATTATTTTCAAAGAACTAGTTGATTATTTTGCCAATAATATCAACAAGTTTTTTTTCAAAATTTAAAAAGGAAAACCTTACTCTAGATTCATAAATTTCCTGCCTTTTTAAATCTGATAACTCAAATGATTCAATAATTTTTTGACTAGCTTCTTCTGTGTTAACATATCCTATACCAAACTTACCTGATTCAGTGACATCTTCCCACACCCCACCACTTTTATGCACCACTGGGACACATCCATATGCGATTGCTTCAGCGGCAGAAACACCAAAGTGTTCCATAGGTTTAGGATGCATATATGACCATGAGCGCAGGAAAAGGTCCCGTTTTGTGTTTTCATCCGGATTAGGAATAATCGTGACGTTCTCCGGCTTCTCTTTTTCTAATTTCTTAAGGTAGTCCAAATGCTTCGTTGAAACATATCCAGCTATAGTGAACTTAGCACTGCTCACTCTTGCAACTGACAGAACAGATTCAATGTTCTTATCTGGCATAATTCTTCCAAAACTCAAAACAGTATTCTCTTCCTTATTGTTTAGGTCAACCTCAAAATTGATATCTACAGGTATGTAGATGTAATCTATTCTTCTTGGTCTTATTCCAATTTTAGGAAGGTTGTTTTCAGATATCCTCTTCGTATATTTGCCATGGGTTAAGAAATTAGCATTATCATATAAACTGTATATTTTTTTATATTTCAATATATAATACAATGAGTTTTTCCTTAATGTTCCATCGGGCAAAAGAATGGTATCTATAAAAGAAGGACCATGCAAGTAATTAATGTCCGCTTTGTAAAGAAAAGTATTTGGATGGTTATTGAAGGTCAAATCATAATTTGAAATGGGATATTGTTTTAATTCTGACTTGAGTTTTCTTATATTCCTTAAAATATCAATACGTGTTTTTTCTTTAAAATATGGGTAATTCGTCTCCAGCCTACTGTTTATCGCATTGGGAAAGTACTTATGTTCTTTCCCACATAAAACATCAACTTCATAACCTGCTTTCTTGAGAGTGCCAATAACTTTATATGATAAGTACTGAGTTCCTCCCAAATTTACGAACTGGCCGAGTAATAGCGCTTTCATCTGTTGAATTTGTTATCCATGTGAACTATTAAGACTCTTCATTTAATACGGTCTAGACAAGATTATTGCAACTCTCTAAGAATTAGGATTTTATATGATATGCCTTTTATTTGTTAATCTATTTACCATATTTAGTGAAGATGCGGGAACCCCCTAAGATCAGCATAATAATAACTAGTTTTAATGATAAACGCACTTTCGGGTTGATAGAGGCCTTGAATCGCCTGGATGTCTTTGAAATAATCATTGCAGATGGAGGTTCCTCGATGGAAATAGTCGATAATTTCAAGAAAATGTGTAATGATAAGGTAAAGTTTTACGATCTTCCCGGCAATATAGCTGAAACAAGATTTCAAGTTGAAAATCTAATAAAGGGAGACATTTCAGTTTTTGTCGACACCGATGAATTACCAACAAGTGGATGGCTTGAGAAGCTTGTTGAACCAATTGTCAGGGGCCGGGCGGATTTTACTTTTGGTTCAACTCATCCATTAACAGAACCGGATAATAGATTTTCTCAATATCTTGATAAATACGACCAATATCTATACAACTTCGTTTTACCAGTTGACATACTCAAAGGGGCAATGGGTAATTCCGCCTGGAAAACACATATTATCACAAAAGTAGGTTTTGACCCATGCCTTGGCATTGGAGGAGAAGATTATGACTTAACAATCAGGGCACACAAAGATGGTTATAAAGGCGAATATGTGAAAGATGCCGTTCTGCTCCACAATCAAAACTCAATTAGAACGTGGAGAAAATTCGTAAAAAAGATGTTTTACAATTATCAGGTCGGTGCCTCTCTTGCTTACAGGAAAAGCGGTATGCTCCTTCAAAGGGCTGGAACCTCCGCATCCGCTAATGTGAAGTTCAAAGACCCAATGGAAATAGTAATTTTTTTGCTCAAAGTGCCTGCCCTCATCTTTTCACTTATGATCGATCCTTGGAATGATGAGCGATATTGTAAAGTCCAGTTCCAAAAGCGAGGGAATTAAGTTAAGAGTTTCTTTTGAGATCCTGCATAAAGGAAAGGATTTCCTCGACTTCCTTCTTTTGGCTACGTATTTCGTCAACCAATTGGTGCATTTTAGATCTCTCACTAAAATTGTCATACGATTTCTTTGATGCATCCACTATACTTTCAGTGAAATGGAAAACATCATTTCTCACATACTCAAGAAAACCTTCGTCACGAAAGTCGTCGTAAACACCAGTTAAATAATCTGAACAAAGGGTATAAAGTCCAGATGCCACTGCTTCCACAATCACCGTTGGTTGGGCATCCCACTCGGTTGGAAAAACAAAAACATCGCAGCTTCTATACATATCCTGCAGTTCCTGATCATAAAGTGGACCATGATAAAACATCCCCTTAACAGCCATATTACTGACCTTTTCTGCTAGGCGCCCGGCTCCGACAATATGTAACTCAGCAAATGCAGATACTTGGCTCCGTTCCCATGCTTCAAACAAGATATCCAATCCTTTCTTTGGTTCAAGTCTAGCCACAAAAAGAAATTTGACTTTTTTGTTTACAGTGTTATCTCTGGGGAAGAAAAGATCAGTGTTGACTCCTTTGGGAATGATTCTGGCTTCTTTATCTCTTATAAGTTCCTTGTACTTTCTTTCACTATCAAATAGCCTTAAACCGTCAGCCCTCTTCATCAAAATGCCTAAGTTGATTCCCCTTACCTTCATTGGACCCATAATTTGATTGTGAGTACCAACAATTATATTCCCAGAATCACGGGGAAAAATATCTGAATCCACAAAATCAAAAAGATACAGGCCATCAAAACTGCCAAGAGACTTTATCAATCTCCGATTGAGAATTTTTCTCAAGAAAATAAACGGCTTAAACAATAGATAATGAATGACCGGGCCAAATGGAACACTTCTAGTCGTCTCAACTATCTTGTACCAAGCCAATTTTAATGTAATTACTTTGACATTCTTCATTTCTTTTAGAAGATTTAGGGGAAAATCATCCCGTCCCTTAAAGTCATAACTTTGCAGCAGATACACTTCATCACAATGCTTTGAGGCTTCTCTGATATAGTGCACTACTGTCCCAGAGTTTCCTCCGA
>JAKBQK010000127.1 GCA_021835265.1 Thermoplasmata archaeon | reverse complement strand
AGTTATCAATATAAAAAATGGAAAGGATGGAAATCATAACACTGGAAATACCGGGAATAGAACATTATTCGAGGGATTCCCTGCATCCACAGGATAAATGACGATCAATTTCCAGATACTATGGCATCAGTAAACATAATTACTCCGGAAATGTAAAATTACTTTCAACCTGTTATGATCAAATCTATTTATCACAAATAATTTTCACACAGTCTCAAGCCTATTATTATTCCAACCACCTCCATGTGGTGAGTGAGAGTTTAGAGTCGGAGATAACTCGACAAACTTCTATTCACCCTTGTTTCAGGGTATAATGTCGAGGCGAAGGGCAGCCAATCTAATTAGCGACCTCATGGGTCAAGTTCATGTACCGGCTGCCTCTCCAACTCTCACGCTAACACCGTCATGCAAGCGTGGACAGAAAAACTTTTTTCATGACATCTAATAAAACCTTTCTATTATATACATGATTAGTGGGAAATTATAAAGTCAAATTGCTAGAATTATACCTGTGATACCGGTTCAGTTCAAAAAATGAAGCTGGAACTTCCGTTATAATTCACAACAATTTCTGTACCATATCAATTCGAAAGATTGTTAATTACCTTCGATACGAAACTCAAGTCCAAAAGTTGGTAGATCATTGAGGATGTATTATTATGTCTATTAATACGAGAGAATAGCAGATTTGCCATCAGAGAAAATTGATTCAAATCACCCTTCTATGGATTTATAATATTTCATCATTTTATCTTTGAAATTATCAAATGAATAATTAGAAGACCTTGTAGACCCCTTTGTCTTATAATACTCTTTGTTTTCTAAGGCTCTATTCAGCCCTTCAATGATGCTATCAATATCCATGGGATCTACCAAGACCGCAGCTTCTCCAGCTACTTCTTTTATTACCGGAATATTGGAGGATACAACAGGTAGCCCTGTTGCGAAAGCTTCAACCACTGGATAGCCAAATCCTTCTTCCAGCGAAGGAAATAAAAGAACATCACATGCATTGTAGATTTTATTCACTGTAATATCATCTACTCCGTTGAATGTTATACTATTCCCAACTTTAGAACCAACTCTTACTAACATGAAACTATCATCTAACTTATTCATTGTTTTTTCCGTTGCCCATAAATTTTTCCTTCTTTCTGCAGAAGAAATTGATAAAACCAACATTTTATCCTGCGGTAGATTCAGCTCAGATCGTAATTTTTCTTTATTTTGAAGTTGCTTGAAGCTCTGGTTTATTGGCGGATATATTGTAGTAACGTTTGTTAAATCAAAGTTAAATTCGGATAGATCATTTTTTACTTTATTAGAAACTGTTACTATGTTGTCAAAATTTTTATATTTATTGAGGTTGCCATAGAAATATTTAACAAAATCCTTACGATAGTTTGACTTGAACAGGTGTGGAAATAAATCATGTATAGTTACCACACTGTTACTTTTGTTGGATACAATAAATTGTTCGATGTGGGACGAGAAATGAAGTATAGAATTATCTTTTTTCAATTCATTTATTTTCTTATGGAAAATTATGTTAAAAAAATGTCGATTAAGGAACCAACCTGATTCTAGAAATGGCGGAAAAATTCCTTTGATGACTTCACCTTCAAATTGTTGATTTAACACTTTTTTATTGGTTATAAACGTAGTGAGTTTTGAATGGGGCTGTGTTGCTCGATATAAGTCAACAGTGTATCTTCCAATGCCAGTAAGATGAGAAGAGGTAGAAATAACATTGATTTTCATCGCATTGACTCCATTGCTAAATATTTTGTATTTAAGATTCCAACTATCTTTCCATCCATTAATTGAACATTTCTATCCATTATGTTAAGCAGCATATGATTAACACCACCATTCTTCTCTTGATTTTTAACATGGTGCTGTTATTATTTTTGGTTCTATGCGTTCATATTATTTATCCTTATCCCTTCAACTGGACTGTAGATAGTGCATTGAATCTTTCGTAAAATTGAAGATATCCTGTACCATTTAGATTTGAATATTTAAAAAAATGTAGTGCAAATTAATCTGGGATTATGATGAGTTTGTTTCAAGACAACTTTGATTGAAAGAAGGAAATCATGGGAAATTTACTAAATGAGCGATGTAGGAGCCAAAGAATACAGGCATCCTCTCTTCCATATGATAGATCTGACGAGTAAAAGAGAATTCCGGAGTCCGTTGTAAACTCCTCATCCCCAAACGTAACATGGTAGTTCTGATATGTGCGAAATGGCGCCAATCACTATTCGATTACAAAGCGTACAGGAGATCATACTAGAAGAGATTGAGGAAAATAAATGTGTTGGAGAAGTTTAATCTAATTTTCACATTCCCTCAGTTCGAGAATTTTCCTAGATTAGATGGAGCTGTTCCCTTTAGATTATAAACAATCTTTTTTAATTTGTTTTGAAAAGAGTCACATTTATTTGAAATATAATTATTTTAAATATTAGATATGTCGTCAAGTGGAATATGCTTAGTTTTAGACTAGAAATACATATTCTCAGATCTCATTAACTTATAGAGAATATGCTTTATTAGTATTATCATTATAACACGGTTATGAAAGTTACTTCATATCAACTAAATAAAACCGATTCAGACAAAAGTCTAAGCATAGTGATTCCAACAAAATCTATTTCTGGAAACCTTTTTAAAGAAGCAAAAACAAATTTAGAGAAAAGTTCTGAAAGATTGGAGGAGAATATCACATTAACAGCCGTGGAAGATTCTGGAGATAGTTTCAGCTTCTCAAAATCCGTAAATAAGGGATTGGAAGAAATAAATGCTGATATATACCTGAATATGAATGATGATGTCATTCTTTCTGTTAATTCTCTTGAGAAAGCTATAAAAATTGCTTCCAGTAAGGATACTGTTGTTGGCGCAGTCCTCTATTATCCTGATAGAACCCTTCAGCATGCAGGGGTGTCCATGGATCTTGTCAGTTCTACAATAGATAAATCATATATAGGCTATTTCCTGAAAGAGTTGAAAATTCACATGGCCCCTTTTTTTGCTTTTCGAAATTTGAATTATATGCGAAGTATAGGATTGAATAAATTTTTGGATATTAATCATTACAGAAAAATCAACCCTTCCAACAAAGGAATTGTTACAGGAGCATTTCACATGTTTTCTTCTGGAATTCTGAAAAGTACAGGGGGCTATGACGAAAATTACAGGGTTGGTTTTGAAGACCTAGATTTCTGCCTGAGGGCACTCCAATCAGGAATTAGTATAAGGCTATCCACTGAAGTAAACGGGATACATTTTGAGAGCATTTCGACTGGTAGATTAATTTATTCAGTAGAGATAATAAAGTATTTTCATGAAAAATGGGCCAATGAACAGACTGTGAAGCTCATAGAGGATAATGGCCCCCTATATGATTTATCTATT
>JAKBQK010000165.1 GCA_021835265.1 Thermoplasmata archaeon | reverse complement strand
CCTCAGGATCCTTCATGGGTTATTGAATCTCTATCGGATTCAACAATCTACCCTGCGTTTTATACATTTTCTCATCTAATAGATGGAAATGTAACAAAAGAAATAGATGATGAATTCTTTGATTATATAACGAATGATAAGGAAGAAAGAATTCCAGAGAAGCTTGGAGATTTATCTGAAAAGGCGAAAGAGGAGTTTCAATACTGGTATGGAGTTGATCAGAGGATTACCTCAGCTTCACATATGTCCAACCATCTTGTATTCTATCTCATGAATCACAGGGCGATACTTGGAGACGGCTACCAGCCTGGAGGAATTTCAATCATAGGAATGGTTATATCCAATGGTGCTAAGATTTCAAAAAGTAAAGGGAATGCTGTTTCCCTTCTTGACGTGGTTAAGCAGTACGGGGCAGATCTTTTCAGATTATATGTGGCACTTGTTGCCGAGGTGGATTCGGTGCTTGACTGGAACGAGGCTGAAATAGAAAATATAAGAGGAGTGTATGAAACTATCAGGAACACACTTAACATGCAAGGAAACAACTCAAAAAAGGATAAGTATACTGAAATCTTTAAAATTAAATTCAAGCACCATCTTAGAAATTACTATGAGAAAATGGATAAATTCCAGATAAGAGGGGCCTATGTGGAAATGATCTATGAAGTTCTGAGAGAGATGAATCAGCTTGGAAGTCTGGGAATGGATATAGGCACTGCTGTTCACGAGGTCAGAAAGGAATGGGTTCAGGTATTATCATGTGTCGTTCCCCACATGGCTGAATCCATATGGAGTCAATTTGAGGGGAGTGGTTTTGTTTCAAATAGTGAAATGTCCATAGAGGCCATTTCAGATAATGAAATGAAAAGTGAAAGAAACTTTGACTATACTACATCTCTTGCTGACGATATAAGATCAATTCAGTCGGTCACAAAAATTAAACCTTCGGAAATTAAAATAATAGTATGCAATGAGAAGATAAAAGAAGAAACAATGAAAATAATAAATGGAGACCTCAATGTGTCTATGAAATCAATTATTGGAAACGTGAAGAAATATCGTGGGAAACTCAACATGGATGTTGATGAAATGACTGCAATTTTAGAATTCAAGAGTATACTGGAAAAAATTTTTTCTACAGATGTAATCATAGAGGAGTATAACGGAGATGGCAAAGGCAAGGTTCCATTACCGGGAAGACCAATAATCGAATTAACGGGTGATAGAGTTGGATGAAATAGATTTTAGGGTTGAAAGTGCCAGGAAGCTTGGAAATGATTCTGAACTTGTTCTGCACGGTGGAGGAAATGCGAGTGTGAAGGTACTGGAGACAGATCATGCAGGAAGAATTATAAAAATTCTCCGGGTAAAGGGCAGTGGTTCTGACATGGCTACCATTGACAGAAGTGGTTTCACTGGTGTCAGGATGGAGGATTTGCTGCATGCACGAACGATTGAAGAAATGAGCGATGAAGAGATGATGAGTTATCTAAGGAAGAGCATGATAAATTCCTCTGAACCTTCTCCATCCGTTGAAACTTTTCTTCACGCGTTTATACCCTATACTTATGTTGATCATTCTCACTCAGATCACATACTTATGCTTACCAATTCAAACCTGAAAAACGATGACATTAAGGCGATACTTGGTAATGTAATAATTCTTGATTATTATCCACCAGGATTCAAGCTTGCAAAGAAGGTTCTGGACATAGTAAATAAAATAACCCCTGATGTTGATGGCATTATTCTGTCGAAGCATGGTCTCTTTACTTTCGGTGAGACTGCGGATGAAAGTTATGAAAAACATATAAAAATTGTTAACAGAGCCAGGCAGTATATATCAAAAACAATTAAGCAACCCCTATTTAGTGAAAAATTTAAGAGAAATGAATCTGCCTATGAGAAACTCCCAGAAATTAGGGGACTTGTTTCTAAAAACTATAAGAAAATACTTCTCGTGGACAGATCAGATGAGGCAATAAGAATTGCTTGCTCTGAGGAGGGAGAAATATTCAGGGAAAGTGGACCCGCTACACCGGACATGCTTATACGTACGAAGTATGATTATCTATATCTCACAGGAAAAGAAGACATTAGTAAGGAAGTTGGAGAGTACTCACAAAAATACGAAAAAGAATATAAGATGTACATAAAAGAATTCCCAATGCATGATCCGTTCCCATCTATTATTCTGATCAGAGGTTTTGGAATCATTACTGCTGCAAGAACGTACAGGGAATGTTCAATTATCAGGGACCAGTTTGTTCATTCAATGAGAGTAAATTCTGTGTCAGAGAAACTTGGAAAACACTCTTTTATCTCCAGAAAAGAGGCCTTTGATATGGAATACTGGCCACTGGAAGAGGCAAAACTGAAAAAATTTAAACCCAGGAAACTTGAAGGTACCGTTAGTATTGTAACCGGTGCAGCCAATGGAATTGGACTTGAAGCTTTCAGAAAACTTGCTGAAAATGGCTCCAATGTTGTTGGTGTTGACAAGGAAAAGTCAGTCATCGATATTGCCAGATCAATTTCCGATGAATTTGGAACTGAAACTATGGGCTATGAAATTGATCTCACAAACACTGAGAGAGTAAGAGAAATGATCAGAGATATTCGGGATAAGTATGGAGGTGTGGATGTAGTGTTCCACAATGCAGGAGTACTGAAATCAGAATACATTGAGGATATTCAGCTGGATACTCTCATGTTACATTTCAACATTAATTCTCTTGCTCCCTTCATAATTTCTCAGGAGGTTTTCAAAATAATGAAAAAACAGGGAATTGGTGGGAATTTTGTTTTCAACATAACAAAGAACCTTACCAACCCTGGACCTGGTATGATATCCTACGGGACTACCAAGGCATTTTCCGCACAGCTGTCTCATTATATTGCAAAGGAGGGAGGTAAGTTTGGTATCAGATCAAATATCATAAATCCTGACAAAATATTCAAGAACTCTAAGATATGGGAAAATGGTGTTCTTGAGGCAAGAGCAAAAGCTAAAGGAATTACTGCTGATGAATACAAGAAGGGAAACCTTCTCAGGAAAGAGGTGCTTCCAGAACACGTTGCAAACATGCTAATAGCAATGCTGGATGAGGATACATTTGGGGCGACTACAGATTCCATGGTTCCTGTTGATGGTGGTATACTATAGGAAATGAGCGAGAATTTTCCTGAGGCTTAGGGAGAAGCCAAATTTCTTTACTTCATTCAATGCCAGTTTCAGTGAAAAAATATTGGATGGTGTGATTATCTTTCCTGATTGAACATTTTCAACTAAATTTGCGATCTTTTCGAATTCCTTCATTCGCTTGCTTATTCTGTCCCTGTAAATAATAGATATTTCTTTAATGTCATCGCTCTTTTTTATGCTTTGGAAAAGTGCTTCTGCAGATTCCAGTGCGGGAATTATAC
>JAKBQK010000541.1 GCA_021835265.1 Thermoplasmata archaeon | reverse complement strand
CAAGGGATTTTGCGATTAAGGATCGCATGAGGAATAAGGTAGTTCTGACGCACGATACTTTTGACCTGAAAAAAGAGGTTAAATTGATTCCGGCTAGTATATATTTGCTTTTCTAGCTTAGAAATCCGGAACTGCTTCAACGACACATAGGAAATGCTTGAAATTTAAATCCAGAAACCGGTCCGATTAGCCGGATTAAATGTCTCTTTCTATCTCAGAAAAAATTAATTCGAACTTGCTTGATGTATCCAATTTTCTGCTGATATGGGAAAAACATATTCCCATAGTGCTGCGGCGAAAGGTCATGTGCACAAATTGCTGTAATTTCGAAAAGATCCTGTTCGATCTTAATCATCAGTTTATTTTATTAACAAACTTGAACTATTGCTTTGTACCACAATGTGTCAGAAAAGTGACTATTATTATATATATCTATTTTGAACATGACCAAAAATTATCATAAAACCTTCCAAAAATGAGAGAAAATTGCATTTGATTTTGGTCAAAAAACAAACCTCACACGGGCGGAAGAGAATAACTATGGCATGAGATGGCCGGGGACAGAAGGAATATTCTCCGCAGTCAATAGGAAATTCGGTGAGAACTGTGTCAGCCGCTCAGTTAAGGGTCTGGAAGCTGAGGGATACCAGAGGATCTGGGTGTATGCCTATATAAATCAGAGGGCAAAGACGGAGGTGAAATCTCAGAATTAAAGGGAAATCGGAAGGAAATCAGGAGAATAGTTGGCAGTAAAGCTGATTGGAAATTAATTGTTAAACACAGCACAAACTAACACATTCTTTATATTTGTAATATATTGGGTAGTAATAAATGAGGATCAGCGAAATATTCATTAAGAATTTCAAAGCAATCGACATGCTAAAATTTAAACCAACTATGGTCAACGTACTCACCGGAAGGAACAATACCGGTAAAACGTCACTTCTGGAGGCTATAGACTTTGCATATGATGACGAGGTAATAAATGATGGGTACCATTCAATACTTAATTGTCCCTCATCCATTATAAATTATCACAATACATCCGGCATGATAAAAGTCAACCTGGATTCTGCCAAAGTAAAGAGAAAATTAGAAGTGACCTTTGAGAGACCTAGTCCAGAAAATATCGTCAAATCGTTAACCAATCAAGTGAAAAAGAACATCGATAGCTTGGAGAAAATAAGTAGAGCATCAAAACTACTTAAATCCAGTTCTAAGATAGCATCAGAAACAAGAAGCATTGACTCACAGGAGTCACTAAGTTATGATTTTTTGATTGAAGAAATAGTTAGTAAATTTATAGGAACACAGAAATTACTGGATGCAATCGACGAGTGCCTTCAGATTGCTAGAGATGGTGTTAAGACTTTTCTATACGGAGATAGATACCGAAGGCTTGTTGTCGAAGCAGTTAACGACGTCATCGCAAAGATGCCAGACGAAAAGCGAAAGTACTTACAAAGGCATAAATTTCTTTTAGATATAAGTTTACTACCTGTTTTTGGGAAAGAATTTCGCCAAGCCAATGAAGCATTGATATCTGAGCACCCGCTGAAAAAAGGCACGTCTAAAAGGAACAAGCCAATTTTTATTCGAGACCCAATTAAAATAATTAAACAACTCAAAAATGACAAAACATATAGCGAGACGATAGCCTATCAAATAGAAAAAATCTTAAAAAGTGATAAACTTGTTCCAGGTCTTGATAGGTTTAATTTCGATAGTCTAGTATTTTCAAACACAAACAGGGATGTTCAAATGGAAAGTATGGGTGATGGTTTTAAAGTACTAACTGGTCTGCTCGGCAGTCTCCTAACTCAGCCAGAAAGCAGCATAATGCTTTTGGAAGAACCGGAAGTTCATATGCATCCTGGATATCTTCGCGAACTAGCGACCTACTTAATTGTTATGGCTAAGTCTCGAAATATACAACTTTTCATCTCCACACATAGTATTGATCTAATTCAGAACCTCTTGGACATAGAGTCTTTACCTGAAGTAAACCAGGAATTTGTGAAGTCAGAACTTTCCATTTTTAGGTTAAATAGGTTTAAAGATACTGTGATACTTGAGAAAGAGAAATATTTGGAAGCAGTAGAAAATATTAACGAACTTGCGATTGACTTGAGAGGATTATGATTGAAAATTCTTTATCTCACCGAGGGTCCTCATGATGCAACGTTCATTAAAAAAATTCTTGTTAGATGCAAAGTGTGTGCTGTCAGCAAAATTCAGACATTCAAAAACAATGGTACAGTTAGTATTAAGAGAAACGGCGAAACTAATGCAATAAGAAGTTTTATGGAACCTAGTTCACCTTATTCCGTATTAATAAAAGTAGAGAATGGTAAGCATTTTGTTTTGAAGCTCTTTAATAGCATTTGCGTGAACGTTATGCTTGCACAGGATCCACCACCTAAATTAGTGGTAATATTTGATCATGATAACGATCCTGCTGATAACGAATTTGACCAAATCAGAAAAAACATTAAATCTTCTAAAAATGGAATAGACTTTGTGCAGTTATCAAGAACAAAACACAAGGGCATTGCACACAGCTCTGTTTACAATCTAGTAAAGGTGACCGATTCTCAACGTATAATAATCGCTAATATTCATTTCTTCTGTTTCTTTACTTCACTAGAAAAAACGGCGAAAGAGTTATTCGGTAAACATACAATTGACTATCTTATTGATAAAATGTCTCAGAATTTTAAAGCAGCTGACATCTTCGCTTGAATAAGCAAAACTAGAATTTTTGTATAACTATAAATGTTCCAGGAAAAAGTTAGCAGAAACAATTACAGCATCATATGGTAAGTCCGTTCTTGACTATCCCTATAGACCTCTGATAAGAATTCTTTTCAGAGCGTGCTTTTCTCATTTTCACATCTCTCGTTAAAGGTGCTGTGGAATCCGTATTTTAGGTACTAATTGATTATACTGTAAAAGGATCTCTTTGATCGTGTGATCAGCATATATAGATTTAATTAACAACATTTTAGGTTATGGCCTACGTGAAGCGTATTTATTACTGAAAGACTTCAACAAAAGGGGAAGGGGATCGATCCCAACTTTGGCTGGGAATCTTTCAAACCTACCCTGAAAGAACTTTACATAAATATTACGGAAAAAGTAGGAAGACAATGCGTTGATTGGATTGTCATTGTACTGGCCCCTTAAATGATTGGACAACATTTGCTTATGTCTCTATAAAGGAGCAAACATAAGCCACTGGACTACCTTGGATAATAACTCTTAATAACCCATGCTGTATACATATTCTGTATACAATGAAGAAAAGAAGTCCCTTGATGGTCGATACTGTGACTTATACCAATCTTGACGCATATCGCAACTATCTGCAAAAAGAATGGAATAGAAGAGCCACATTTAGCGAAACTATTGCTGAGCTGCTGCATGCTCC
>JAKBQK010000395.1 GCA_021835265.1 Thermoplasmata archaeon | reverse complement strand
GATATCGTCTTTAGTATATTTCACCCCAAGTTGTTCATTAAATTTTTCATGGTCAGACGATATTATAAATTTATTATCAGAAAACATTTATTCTCTGAAAGATAATATAAGTGAGTTAAATAATTTTTCTATATTTATATCATATTTATATCTCCAATATATCACCCTTGATATATTCTAAAAACCTGTAATTAAAAGAAACTAATTGCCTTTGAAATTAAAATATATCAAAATATCAAGAATTTATTATTCAAAAAAATTTGCCCTATAGATATATCTAATAATCCGAAGCCTAATATAGAATCAGTCTTTGGATTTCCAAACTCTGATACTACAAAATCTGTGGGATATTCCTATCCTGTCAAAGCATGGATAAATCGAAAATATTTTTTTCAAAATCATTGTCAGAGTCTTACACTTAGACTCTGATCAATTATGAATCTATTTTCAGTAAAAAATCAATGACTGAAAATATCAAGTATGTGACTTTTAATCATTTCCAATAGTCTTAGTTCCATAACTCAAAATGATTATTCTCCAACTGATTTTTCTACGCACCATCCTCGGTCTTATTTCAGAAAGAAGGAGTATTCGTACAAACTACCAAGCGAGAGAGCAATATGCAACTTTCCTCTTTAACTCCAAGGAAGATCATAGAAGCAGTGAACATGAAACCGTGGTCTGTTAATGATAAGATCGAAGTTCTTACGGAAATGGAAAAATTTCACAAAACCTATAAAGTCTCTGTAGCACATCTGGAAATACGCCTTCGCGTTGACTTTATTATATTCTTGTAAATCGCTTAATCATGAGTGTAATCCATTCTTTTGGGCGGATTTGTTGTCATCCGAATTTTTACACATCGATGAAATTTTATCGTCAACAATCTTGATTGATTGCATTATATAGTTAAAACGCAACTCATTATATTCCATCCCAAAATCATTCCTTTTTTGGGAGTCCCATCCTAGAATATAAGAAACAATGCCAATAAAGGTAGAAATAACTATAGTATCAATAAAAATGGTTAGATCGTTAATTGAGTACGATCCTGATACATACCGGCCAACTGAAATTCCCGCAAAGAAAAATGCAAATAAGATTAATGCACGATATGCCACTTTCCGTTTGTTTAAGAACATTTTTGCTCTGAATTCGAATTCTTGCATATCTCTCTTAAATTGTTCACTCATTGTCTCATAATCCATTTTTTCCAAACCCTTTGAACGATAAATACGTAAATATAAAATTATCTCTTTGCGTTTCCATTAGCACAAAATAAAAAAACGAGCATAAAAAACCACATTTAGTTTGGTCAGTTTATTCTTATTTTGGGGTCAAAATTCATGCAGGATATTTTTCAATAAAAACTCTAATCCCAGCAATCATTGGTTCAATCAGACCTTCATTAATTTCCTTTGTTTCAGGATGGGCTGCATCTTTACGGAGCCCTAACCAGCTTGTAATGGATTTATTGAGGGTACTATCTATGATCTCTTTCTT
Organism: Thermoplasmata archaeon; assembly: GCA_021835265.1. The sequence goes on along the minus strand of JAKBQK010000395.1, from coordinate 1,929 downwards.
TCGTAGTTCCCCCTTCAATGAATTAGATTTTATATATTTCCCATCGTTAGCCGTGATCGGAATTAAATTCATTTCAGCTAACATTCTCAAGTTGCTTTCTAAGACAACTCATGCGACAACCGCAGATGCTCATAGATATTCATGTGATAGTAAGTACTCTGTCTGTTCAAGAACATCTATAAAAATATCAGCATCCACCATTTCGTTAAAGCTTCTCTGAAAGTAATTAACATAATCTTACCGTGAACTCCTTAGAACTCCAGACAATTGAGCTACAGACTCAAAGGTGAACATAGGGCTGACCGATGCAACATAATTCCGGTATTCACCTCCTTTAGGTGACATATCTGAAATGGTCTGTTTTAATCTTATTGCAATTTGAACTACTTGTCTTTGATTGAGGTAATTAAAGGATTAACTCAATTGACTCGATTAGAGAGGATTACTTAGCCCTTTTATCTTGATTACTAAGGCCTACTTGAAGATGTCATTTACATATTTTATGACACTATCAATCCGCTTTAATGCCTCAGTTTTGTCAATTGATGGTGACAATGTAGTACAAACGATGCAATTGCGAGAATAAATCTTTTTATTGTGTGAGGAATAAAAAGGTCTTCCATATCGCTTCTGGTTGGTGGATGTTTGTAATCAACATTATTTTAACTATATCCTGAAAATGATTTCCGTTCATTCTATCACATAATCCCTAAGAATCAATCGATCAAACTGCTTTAATGTTTTATGCTAGTCTATAACATTTTCTCTAATTATTGCTGGATAAGACTGCTATTACCTTCGAAAAAATAGAAATGTTTGACTCAAAATCACAATAAACATTAAATTGCGCACACAGGTTGCGTAGGATTGCTGATCAAAATTTATTGTCTTCAGTTTTCATTCAATTGTTAAAACTATCCCTTTGACCTGTTTTATTTTAATCACCCCGGCCCATTTGGCAGACAATATCTTATCAAAGTCTCTTGTCAATGCGTAATCTTTCTATTCATCATCAGTAAAGCTTAATGATTCGAGATAGCTACGAAAATTATCTAAAACGGCAGGATCATTATTACTCTTGTCCAGGAATTTCCATTTTGGGCCATTTGTGTTGAACTCTTTGACGAAAAGTTCTTTTCCTGTGGTGTATTTAAAAAGTGTCAAAGACTCTCCCAATGAATTACTCTTATAATGTGTCGCCTCATCAGTTTTGAAGAATATGGCTTTTGAACCATCCCTATACTTAAAACCATACTTATCTATGTACTGTTCATTGTTCAAAGTTTCAGCAATAGTTCTGACAAAAGGAATGTTCGAACTGTTGCAATAAATACAAAATACGTGTTCCTTTCCGTTGTTTTCACTACCCGATGCTTTGAACGTTCGAGTGAGCTTCATTTCAGCGGTTAATTGGGCCAAACGTCTAAAGACCTTAATGAAATCAGAGTTTGGTACAAACAATAACCACTTTCCGGTATATTCATCAGAATAAGGTGAATCTAATGGATGATGAACCAAATTTACATAATTCCAACCCATGTGTGGAGGGATAATGCTATCTATCTCTTCAGTTCTTTGGACTACTGAAATTTCCGTAAATTTTACAGAATTAATTACCAATTTAACCTAATTAATTCTACTATGCATATAAAGGTTTCATATTTTCAAAAACCTTCCGCAACCTATCAGGAATGACACGGAAAGGATTCGCGAAAATTCCAAATGGAAAAAATTTCTAACGAATCACCATCATCATATTGCCTTTGTCTTAATTCCATCAGGCATTTGTATCAGAACGGAAGGGTAACAAAAGGTAACAAAAAGCAAACAAGGTAATAAAAAAAGTAACATGAGAGGCATAGTAAATTACTACTTCTGTGTTAAAAAATAATATGTTACTTTTGTTACCTTCTTAATCCATAAGTTTCC